>JAWWOY010000384.1:0-4089 GCA_033851195.1 Kribbellaceae bacterium
ATTCCTGCTGAAGATCTCGATCCTGTGGACAGTCGGCATCATTCTGCTCCTGGTCGGAGCGGTGCTCTTCATCCTCGGATCCACCGGCCGTGCCGTAGGCGGGCGGCGACACTGGTACTGAGCCGCCCGACAGCCGCAAAGACCCCGCGAGCGCTCGCGGGGTCTTTGTCTCTGGCTGGCCGGCGATGACGGCGTCGCGCCAAGGTCGTCACCGACGGACCGTTCGGCGAGGCCAAGGAACAGGTCGCGGGGTACTTCCTGCCCGTGGTCATCGGCATCATCGCGTTCCTGTTGATCTCCGGCGCAGGCGACGCTGTTCGGCTCGAACACGAGTCCGGAGCAGATCGACCAGCTCCGCAATCAGCTCGGTTTGGTCTCAGCGGCTGAGGCTCACCTACCTCCGCGCTCCGCCCAGCGGGAGATCACTTCGGCGAGCGCTTCGGGCCGGGTGATCATCGGTCAATGCCCACTGTCCAGCGTCTCGACGTCGAAACCGGGAGTGCCGGGCTTGATCGCGGGATCACCCGGGTCGCCCGCGCAAGCGACGTACGTGCGGGGGGTTTCTCCACCGCGCTGAAGTCGATCGGAGCCGGGTCGCGGTAGATACTGACCGGTTGTCCAGTGCCGCGTGCCCGCAGGTAGGCCCGGTCTTCGGTGGTCAGTCCGTGGTCGCCGTAGACCAAGTCCAGGATGAAGTCACTCATCACCGGGATCAGCCAGCCGTCCCCGTCCGCGTCGACGGACCGCATGATCATGCCTTCGACCTCCGCGCCGGCCTGCTCGAACAACGTCTTGCCCGGGGTTGGCGGCACGCCCGCGATGTAGACGATCCGCGCGATCCGGTCCGGGATCCGGCTGGCCGCGATGGTCGCCGGTGCGCCGCCGTCCGAGTGGCCCGCCAGGATCACGTCGCGCAGGTCGGCCTACTCGATGGCGTGCACGATGTCGTCCGCGTTGAGGTTCAGGGTGGTGGAGGTGGAGGCCAGGTGGGCGCGGTCGCCGACGCCGGTGAGGGTCAGCGGGTAGACCTTGTGCCCGGCTGCTTGCAGGGTCGGCGTGACCTTCTCCCAGGCCCAGGCGCCCAGGAACGAACCACCGACCAGCACGATCACGGACATCTTGTTGCTCCTTCTATCGCGGCTTCTGAGTCGCCAGCGTAGGAGCGATTGTGGACAGCTTCTGCCCTGTTTAACATCTGATTCATGTCCAGACCCGCGACCCGTGTCCTCGCCTTGCTCGAGACCCTGCAGGATCGCGGACTGGTGACTGCGGAGGAGCTTGCCGAGCGGCTCGGGAACCGTCGCTGACTTGCCCGTACTCCGCGCCGCACGTGGCATCGGCTTCGGCGCCCATCATCTGCTGGGCGAACAGGGCCACCATGGCCCGGAGCATGTCGGGGCTCGCCGCGGCGAGGGTCTCTCCAGCAGCGCGGAAAACGGCAGACTGTCTCCAACGGTCATCGCGGTGATCTCTCCTTCGAAGGCTTGGTTGTGGGATCACGGTGGGCGTTGGAGTGTCAGGCGGGGTCGACGACGGTGGTGACCAGGCCGGTGGTCAGGTCGTAGGCGTATCCGCCGATCTTGAACTTGTGGATGCTGGATGCCAGTTCGGGGGCCGCGTGCAGCAGCGCGACGTCCTGGCGCACGGTCTCGTCGGGGTCGAGGACGGCCATAGCGGCCGCGGTGCGCTCGTCGTAGCCGCCGCGGGCAGCGTAACCGCGGCGCAGCTCCTCGTCGGCGAACAGGCCGGAACCGCAGTCGGTGTGGTGGATGAGTGCGACTTCGAACCAGTCGGCATCAGGGGTCTTGTTTTCGTGCAGGTGGCAGATCCAGGCGAGGTCCTTGATGATCGAGGGGGTGACCCGGCCGCCGACGTTGCGGGCGACGATGGCCTCGCCGAGGTCGGCGCCGAGCACGGCCGCGGGCTCCACGCGCGGGTCGATGCAGGTGATGACGTACACCTGCTTGAACGGGATGAACGGGATGGCTGGGACGGCGTTTTTGGCGTCGGTGGCCGCGAACTGTGCGTTGCGCTCCAGGTAGACAGTGAAGTTCGAAGAAGGCATGGCAATGGTTCCGATCAGCGGGTGACGGTGTCGGTGGATGGCGAGACCGCGCGGTGAGCCTCGAGAATCAGGTTCGTGACGGCTGCGGGCTGTGCGACCGGGGCGGCGTGTGAGGATTCGACCTCGACGGTGCGGGATCCGGCGCGCTCGGCCATGAAGCGCAGGATCGCCTGCGGCAGGGAGAGATCGCGGGTGGAGTGCGCCCACGAGGCAATGCGCCGGCGGGTCACTGCGTTCCACACCGAGGCGTCCGTGAGCACGCCGTGCACGAGCGCGATGCTCGGACCAGTAGTAGATAGAACGTTCGTTCTTCTCATGATTGCGACCCTATGGTCTCGACGGAAAGGTGTCAACAGAACGTTCTGTCTCTATACTGGGGGGCATGGCCACCACCGTTTCGAGCCCCCGGGAACGCCTGGTGGAGGCCGCGCGCCGGCTGTTCTACAGCGAGGGCATCCACACCGTCCCGGTGGACCGCCTCGTCACGGAGGCCGGTGTGACCAGGGCGACCTTCTACCGGCACTTCCCCGCAAAGGAAGACCTCGTCGAGGCGTACCTGCGCGCCACCGATGCGGACCTGCGAGCGGCCGTCGCCGATGCGCTCGACCAGGCGAACCCGCAGCAAAGCGCCGCCGCGCTGCTCGAACTGATCGGCCAGGTCACCGGCTCCGCGGGGTTCCGCGGCTGCCACTTCATCAACGCCTCCGCCGAATACCCCGACCCAGCCGATCCGGTGCGCGTAGCGGTCGCCGAGCACCGCGCCTGGTTCCAGGACACCGTGACTCGGCTTGCCGAACAGGCCGGGCACCCAGACCCCGACCACGCCGGGCGAGTCCTCGTGCTCCTGCACGACGGAGCGCTCTCGGCAGCAGAACTCGACGACCCGCAGCGGGTCCGCGAGACGGTGATCCGCGCAGGCCGGGACCTGCTCGGACTCAAGCCCTAAGCGGACCAGGCCCCTTACGCAGGTCGATACGACATCACGTCGGAATCAGGTGGGGCCGTTGTTGCCGACGTGCGGGTTCCTGCCCCGTCGGGCCGTCGCACGATTCACCGACGGCCGACCGGAAACAGTTGCGCCCGGCAGCGGTGGTGCACTGGTGCGGCAAGCGAGCGACGCGGCCATGGCACCGAGACCGCAGACAAGCAGCGGACGCCGACCGTCGCAGCCCTCTGAAGGCTCAGCCGGCGGCCACCTCGCATCCGAGCGCAACACCCGTCTCACCGAGGCAGCATCACTCGATCGAGAAGAACCGCCGTACACCACTTCCCTGGACGTAATCGGCTGCTGCCGCCGCTGATGCTCGGCGATGACGAAGCAGTGGCGGTTGCTGTCACCCTCGCGGCTGCAAGTGATGCGGAGGACCCGGCCGAGCCGTCTCCAGCCGCTAGAGCGATGGCCAGGCTCAACAGGGTCCTGCCGTCGGGACTACGCGAGCGGGTCAACGCACTAGTGGCCGGTACGTCGGTAGTCGCCGACCGCAGGCCATCCGTACAGCCGGAGCCCGAGGTCGCCCTGACCCTGGCGGCGGAGCTCGCCGAACGCTTCAGCCCACCCGACGGCTTCGATGTGGTCGAGTACGTGATGCAGGGTCTCACCTTCGGCGCCTGGACCCACCGCACAGAGGTCTGGAAGCGCTAGGCGCATCGATGGCCAGGTCACTCGGCATCTAGAGCCGCCTTGACGGGTTGCGCGGCAATTCGCTTCGCGCTGGTCAGGAGTCCCGTGCCGGCCAGGCCGACAGCGACGAAAGCCCAGCAGGCGGCGAAGGCCACCCGGTAGCCGGCGGTGAGGCCGACGGCCGACGTACCGGTCGAGTGCGCGACAGCCACGGCCGAGAGCACCGCGACCCCCAGCGCGCCGCCGATCTGGAACGACGCGTTCTGCACGCCCGACGCAACTCCCGAATCGTGTTCGGCGACGCCGCTCAACGCGGTGATTGAACCGGCCACGGTGCCGGCACCCAGTCCTGCGCCGAAGACGAGCAGCCCCCAGAACGCCAGCTCGAAGTAGCCGGAATCGA
>JAWWOY010000392.1:0-4007 GCA_033851195.1 Kribbellaceae bacterium
CGCAGCAGCCCGGCGACCGTCAGCGGCGCTATCCGCAACTCGCGGCCGAACCTCTCCCGGTCGACCAGCCAGACCACGTCGGCATCGCTCAGCTCCGCCACCCGCTCGGCGACGTCGAAGACCTCCTTCACCGCGCCCTTGGCCTGCCGCTTGGCGCCGTCCGGGTCGTCGTCCTTGTCGTCGGACTTCTTGTTCAGGTCGGAGTACAGGCCGCGGGCAGCATCCCGGACCAACGCGGCCGCCTCCAGCACGACCCCGTTCGCGGCCTCGATCCGGCCCTCGCGGGTCTCGTCCAGCGCCGAACGCAACGCCTCGGAGGCATCAGCCAGATCCTCTGCCTTGTCGTCGTCCACGAACCGCCGGGACCGCTTGGCCGCCCGCTCCACCATCTGCGGCGACAGCTCCGCGCCGGCCGCGCCCGTCACCCGGGCCGGCAGCTCATGCGCCTCGTCGATCACCACGACGTCGTGCTCGGGCAGCACGGTGCGGTTCTCGAACGCGTCGATCGACAGCAACGCGTGGTTGGTGATCACGATGTCGGACTTGCGCGCCTGCTCCTTCGCCTTCTCGGCGAAGCACTCCTGGCCGTACGGGCACTTCTGCGCGCCGAGGCACTCCCGCGCCGAGATCGCCACCTGCTGCCAGGCCTGGTACTGGTGCGACGGCGCATGATCGCGATCCCCGGCCGCACGGTCGAGTAACTGCTGCTCTGCCCAGTCGCGGAGCTCGATCACCTGCTGGCCGATGGGGCCGGCCGGCGGGACGTCGATCAGCATGCCGTCGTCGTCAGGTGCGCCCTCCCGGATCCGGTGAAGGCAGGCGTAGTTGTTCCGCCCCTTCTGGATCGCGTACGACGGACGCCGGGGCAGGAGTTTCTCGGTCGCGTCCAGCAAGGCCGGTACGTCGCGATCGACGAGCTGGGACTGCAGGGCCAGGGTGGCAGTCGACACCACCACCCGCCGGTCCTCGAGGGCATGCATCAGCGCAGGGACCAGGTAGCCGAGCGACTTCCCCGTCCCGGTTCCGGCTTGAACCAGCAGGTGGGAACCGTCGGCCATGGATTGGTTCACCGCCTCGGCCATTTCGACCTGACCAGGCCGCGTCTGTCCACCGATCCCGGCGACCGCAGCCTCCAGCAGTTCCCGCACCTCGACACCCACCGCCACACCCTAGCCCGCTCCGCCGACATTCCCCGACCACCGCCGCACCACCTGTGGACAACCGTCCCCTCGCGCGGGTCTCAGGCCATCGATGAGCCCGAGCCGCCCTACGTGTCGTCCGGATGATTCTCCCGGAAGGTACGACTGGTTCCCACCCGGGTCAGCGTGCTGGCGGACGACGCGCCGTGCGAGTGCATGGGTTCGCGCCGGGTCAGGCTCGGGGGGCTCAACCTCACGGGGGCCACAGATCTTGGCAGCAGGGTGCGAATCGGGGCTTGGCCAGCCACAGCGCATACATAAGTCCGGTTCCGGCTCCTGTAAGCGTTTGCTCGGAGGGTTATGTATGCGTGGAGCTCCGCCCGTCAGCGTCTGGTGCGGTCATCCCGTCGGCATTGACGAAAACGACGACTCGGAGGACAGGTGTCCACGGGCAGAACCGCCCACCGGCATCTGAGGACCGATGAACCCCGACACGCCGGGTAACAACGGACCGATGAACGGGGCTGGATGGGCACGGGGGGGAAGGGGGAAGGGGGGTGGGTTAGACGACGGCGCCGCGGTCGGGTTCGGAGTCGCGGTCTCGTTGGAGAGTCTTGGGGCGAGGCGGCGGGGCCGGGTAGCGCTTCTCCAACTCGACGAGGAGCGGAGTCGCTGTCAGGTTCGACGAGTAGGTGCCGACCAGGATGCCGAGCAGGAGGGCCAGGGCGAAGTCCGCCAAGGAGTCCCCGCCGAGGATCAGAAGGGCCGCCAGGATAAACAAAGTACTGATGCCGGTGTTGATGGTCCGGGGTAGCACGTTGACGATCGCGGTGTCTGCGACTGGGCCCAGGTTCTCGGTGGAGCGCGCGTTGCGGGTTTCGCGGATCCGGTCGAAGACGACCACCGAGTCGTTCACGGTGTAGCCGATGATCGTCAGCATCGCAGCCAGGAAGATGCCGTCGATGGGCTTGCCGGTCCAGGCGAAGACGCCGACCACCACCGCGACATTCTGCAGCAGCGCCAGCACCGCGCCCGCGCCGTACGTCCATCTGAAACGCACGGCCAGGTAGAACAGCTGGGCGAGCAGTGCGACGCCGAGGGCGATCAGGGCCTTGTTGCGAAGCTCGTTGCCGAGGCTGGGGCCGATGTTCTCGTTGCGGATCAGTTCGGTACCGCCGCCGATCCGGGAGATGGACTCGCGGATCTTCTCGGCTTCGTCGTCGCTGATCGTGCCGGTGCGGACGGTGATGTCGTCGGCGCCGGAGGACTGGACGACCGCGTTCTGGTAGCCCGCCTCGGCGACCGCGACGCGGGCCTGGTCCGGGGTGATCTGCTGGGCCGTGCTGACCTCGAGCAGTCGGCCGCCGGTGAACTCGATGCCGAGGTTCAGGCCGCGGAGGCCCACTCCGGCAAGGCTGACGATGATCGCGACGGCGGTGATGAGCAGCCAGCGGCGACTGTGTTTCATCAGCGGCGGGCGGCGCTTCTCCAGCCAGCTGCGGACCCGGCCGTGGCCGGCGATCCCGCTGATGGCCGGGCGGTTCAGCACGAACTTGCGGGAGACGAAGAACTCGGCCAGCACCCGGGTGATCACCAGCGCGGACAGCATCGATGCGATGACGCCGATGCTCAGGGTGACGCCGAAGCCGCGGACCGGGCCGGCGGCCAGGAAGAACAGCAGGCCGGCGGCGAGCAGGGTGGTGACGTTGGAGTCGGCGATGGCCGAGAGGGCGTTCTGGAACCCGCTGCGCAGGGAGCGGCGCAGACCGTCGGTCCGGCCGCCGATGTAGTCCTCGCGGGCTCGCTCGAAGACCAGCACGTTCGCGTCGACCGCCATACCGATGGCTAGCACGAAGCCGGCCAGGCCGGGCAGTGTCAGGGTGGCGCCGAGCGCGGTCAGGGCGGCGTACGACATGCCGGCGTAGGCGATCAGGCCAAAGACAGCCATCAGCCCGACCAGCCGATACACGACGATGATGAAGAGGGCGGTCAGCGCGACGCCGATGATGGCGGCCAGCGCGCTGGCCTCGATCGCGTCCTTGCCGAGCGAGGGCCCGACGGTTCGCTGGTCGATCACCTGGACCGGGACCGGCAGCGAGCCGCCCTCGATCAGCGCGGCCAGATCCTTGGCCTCCGCCTCGGTGAAGGAGCCGGTGATGGTGGTCGTACCACCGCCGATACCGATGCTGCAGAGCTGGCTGCCGCCGGTCGGATCGACCTGGGGTGCGCTGATGATCTCGTTGTCGAGCACGATCGCGACCCGGCGCTGCGGCGCACCCACCGGTTGGCAGGCGGCCTTGCCGGTGATGTTCGCCCAGATCTTGCCGCCGTCGCCCTTGAATTCCATCTGGACGAACCAGCCCTGCGCCGCTTGCTGCGGATCGAGCAGTCCGTCGGATCCCTTGACCAGCTCACCGGTCATCGCGGGCTTCGCCAGTCGCAGTACGCCGGCGCCGTCGTCGCTGGGCAGGTAGACCTCACCTGCAGCCGGCTTGGCCGGTTTGGCCGCCACCTGGTCCAGCACTTCGTGGAACGTCAGTTGCGCGGTCTTGCCGATCACCTTCGCGGCCTCGCGTGGGTCTTGTACGCCAGGCAGTTCGACGATGATCCGGCGGTCGCCCTGCCGGGTCACGGTGGGCTCGCTGACACCGAGGGCGTCGACCCGGCGGCGGAGCACCTCGAGCGCCTTATTGGTGGACTCCTTGTTCGCCTTCACGGTCGGCGAGTCGTTCGTCTCCAGCACGATCTGGGTGCCACCGCGCAGATCGAGACCCAGTTCCGGCTTGGCCGTCAGCACGACGTACGTCGAGGCCGCGAGGACGAGGAACGCGAACAGCGCGCGGACCAGGGACGAGCGCTTCACAGACA
>JAWWOY010001010.1:0-4804 GCA_033851195.1 Kribbellaceae bacterium
GCGCATCGCGGCCAGGTTGTCGCTGATCTTGTCGGGCAGTTCTTCGTCGAAGAAGGACACGACCTTGTCGTCGATCGACAACAGCCCGGCCTCGACGGCGAGGCCGACGGCCATCGAGGTGAAGCTCTTCGAGATGGAGAACAGGTGGTGTGGATCGGCGAGCCGGTACGGCGACCACTCCGCCTCCAGCACCACATGGCCGTGCCGGACGAGCATCAGCGTCTGCACCTCCTGCTCGGAACTGTCCAGCGCGGCGACGAAGGCGTCCAGCGCAGTCGTGGTCAGGCCCTGAGCTTCCGGGGTGCTGCGCGGAAGGCTAGGCATGCGCGGTGAGCGTGAAGGTGGTGGGACCGAAGCTGACGTTCAGCCCGCAGTCGACGATCAGCGCATCACCTTCCGGACGGCAGGACAGAGTCATGACATAAGGAGTCGCGACATAGCGCAGCGTCGCGACGAAGGCGTCACCGTCCCCGTACGCGCTGGTGAGCAACCGGCCCTCGGGGGAGCGGTCCGCCGCCTCCCGCCAGTCGCCCGGTCCGCAGACCACGTCGTGTCTCGCTCTCGGCGCGGTCGCCTCGAACGTGAAGGTGCCGGTGCCGTCGGGGTCCAGCCGGACAGCCACCAGACCGGCCTGGTTGGGCTCGAACCGGTAAGTGCGGCCGTCGCCGCCAGCCGGTGCCGGTCCCGACGGCGGCAGGATCTCCAGCGCCTTCGGTGCAACCGCATCCGGACCCGCGGCGCCGGCGAGGGCGGGCAGCAGGTGCTCCCAGACCAGGTTCAGCGTCTCCTGCATGTCCGGCGAGGCGCTGGTGATGACAAGTACGGCGTCCTGGTCCGGGAACACCACGCAGTACTGGCCGAAGGCGCCGTCGCCACGGTAGGTGCCGTGGCGGCCTTGCCAGAACTGGAATCCGTAGCCCTGCTTCCAGTCGGGGTTGTCCTGGTTGTCGTTCGGCACCTGATTGGCTGTGGCCGCGGCGATCCACTCCGCGGGCACTAGTTGGCGTCCCTCCCATTGGCCCTTCTGCAGGAGGAGCAGGCCGAAGTTGGCCAGGCTCTCGGTGCTCAGGCTCAGCCCCGTGCCGCCGGTGTTGACGCCCTCCGGCGTGACCTCCCAGATCGCCTCAGTAGCGCCGAGCGGCTCGAGCAGCCGCGGCCTCAGGTAGTCGAGCAGCAGTTCGCCGGTGAGCTTCTGCAAGATCACCGACAAGATGTACGTCGCCCCGGTGTTGTAGAGGAAGTACGTACCCGGCTCGTGCTCGACGTCGAACCCGAAGAACGTCCGGGTCATCTCCGCGCCGCGCATCTGCGGGAAGGTGTCTTCGTGATGTCCGGTGGTCATGGTGAGCAGGTCCCGGATCCGCATCGCGGCCAGGTTGTCGCTGATCTTCTCCGGCAGTTCATCGTCGAAGAACGACACCACCTTGTCGTCGACGGTCAGGAGGCCCGCATCCACAGCGAGTCCTACCGCCGTCGAGGTGAAGCTCTTCGAGAGCGAGAACAGGAAGTGCGGGTCGGTCAGCCGGTACGGCGACCACTCGGCCTCGAGCACGACGTGGCCGCGCCGGACCAGCATCAATGTCTGGATCTCCTGCTCGGAGGCGTCGAGCGCCCCGATGAAGGCGTCCAGTGCGGTGGCGGACAGGCCCTGGGCTTCTGGTGTACTACGCGGGAGGCTGGTCACTCGGTAGACGCTACCCGAATCATCCGATCTCTCCCGGGTGTCTCAAAGCGAATAACTCGGTAACCGACAGAAAGTCGTGGTGAATGAACCAGCAGTACCGGCGCGCCGCCGTGATCCTGAACCCGACAAAGGTTCCCGATCCCCACGAGTTCCGCCGTACCGTCGACGAGGCGCTCACCAGCCGCGGTTTCGACGATTCGCTTTGGCTGGAGACGACCGAGGACGACGCCGGGCACGCGATGGCGAAACGGTCGATCGAGGAGACGGTCGATCTCGTCGTGGTCGCAGGTGGCGATGGAACCGTGCGAGTGGTCTGCGCGGAGCTCGCCCGCAGCGGGATCCCGGTGGCTGTCCTGCCGGCGGGCACCGGCAACCTGCTCGCCCGGAACCTGGGCATCCCGCTCGATCTTGACGCTGCCCTGGCGGCGCTGCTGGACGGGACCGAGCGGCGGATCGACAGTGTGCAGGTCGACGGAGACGAACTGGAGATGGACCGTTTCGTGGTGATGGCGGGCCTCGGCTTGGATGCAGCGATCATCGCGGATGCACCGGACCAGCTGAAGAAGCACGTCGGCTGGGCGGCGTACGTGGTGTCCACTCTGAAGAACCTCAACCACCCGTTCGTCCGGGTCGAGATCATCATCGACGACAAGCCGCCGCTGATCCGCCGGGCCCGCACGGTGGTGATCGGCAACGTCGGCACGCTGGAGGCGAACATCCCGCTGCTGCCCGACGCAGTACCCGACGACGGCCTGATCGACGCCGTCGTACTGGCTCCGCGCCGGCTCGCCCACTGGCCGCGGCTCGCTCTCAGCCTGGTCCTCAAGTCAGTGCAGGAAGGCCGCCACATCGAGCGTTACACCGGCAAGCAGATCCAGGTCACCGCTGCCCAGGTGGTCCGGCGCGAGTTGGACGGCGACACGATCAAAGACGGCCGCACTCTCAGCGCCGCCGTCGATCCCGAAGCTCTGATCGTCCGCGTCCCCTGACCTGCGATGGGGCAGAGTGTGGGGACGTCGACTCTTACAGGCCGCGGCGGAACCCTTCGCGCCAGCTGGCGTAGCCGGGCTGCCAGCTGAACGCGTCCTTGGCCTTGGAGTTGTCGGCGCCGCGGATCTTGGTGAAGGCCGATACGCCGACCTCGCCGACGGCGACCTTCGCGAGCCAGGCCGGGATCTGCCGTGGCGGCTTCGCGCCGAGGATGCGAGCCAGCTCGGGCAGCCAGACCGCAGTCGTCGCGGGATCGTCGTCGGCGACCTGGTAGATGCCGGGGTCGCCGGTCTGCACTGCCCGGACCGTGGCGTCGGCAGCGTCGTCGTAGTGGATGAAGGACCAGACGCCGGCCCCGTCGCCGATCAGCGGCAGCTTGCGGTTGCGGATCAGCTCGACGATCTCGCCGCCCTTGCCGATCGCGCCGGTGGGCCCGTAGAAGTTCGCGTACCGCAGCACCAGCCCTTCGATCGAGGTGTCGCCGGTGACGACCGACTCGAGCTGCCGGATCCCGGCCATCGTCTGCCGGGTGGCGGCGACCGGATGCGGGTCCAGCGGCACGTCCTCGTTCTTGGTGGCCGACCCGCCGCGCTCGAGATTCCACCCGGCGTAGCTCTGCACGACGATCCGTCGTACGCCGGCGGCGCGAGAAGCGGCGAGCAGGTTGTCCGTACCCTCCGTGCGCAGCCGGTTGGTCAGTGTGAAGCTCTGGTCGAACTTCCTGAAGTCGATGCCACCCTTCAGCGCGGTCATCTGGTGGACCACAACCTCGGGCCGGGCCTCGGCGACCGCGGCCTTCACCGCGGCGGCGTTCAGCCCGTCCGCGAACACGACCTCGGCACCCTGCGCCCGGACGCCCGCCGCGCTGGATTCCGACCGGATCATCCCGGTGACCTCGTGCCCGGCCGCGATCAGCTTCGGCACCAGCGAGCGTCCGAGCCCGCCGGTCGCGCCTGCTATCAGAACCTTCATCTCATCCTCCGTCTTGTCGGCATCAAAACTGCACGACACTAGGACGATCCAGCCGGGCCGCCTGTGACAACTTCAGGACGTCGATTCGAGGGTGAAGGTGGTGGGGCTGAAGCTGACGTTGAGCTCGCCATCGATGACGAGGTTCTCGCCGTTCGGACGGCAGTTGAAGGTGACCACGAACGGGGTCTCCAGGTAGCGGAAGGTCGCAACGAGAGCCTCGCCGTCGCCGTAGGCGCTGGTGACCATCCGCTGCTCGCGACCGTGTAGCTCGTCATCGAGCTCGCGCCAGGGGCCTGGGCCGCAGACCACGTCCTGCGTGGCCCCGTCCAACTCGAACGTGAACGTGCCGGTGCCGTTCGGGTCGAGCCGTACTGCCGCCAGGCCGGCGTCGTTGGACTCGAACCGATAGGTGCGGCCGTTGCCCGCCTTGGGAGCCGGACCCGTCGGTGCCAAGATCTCGAGCTTCTCCGGCCGCGTGGCAGCTGGAGTGTCGGAACCCTGGAGGGCCGGGAGTATGTACTGCCAGACGAGGTTCAGCACCTCCTGCATGTCCGGGGAGGCGCTGGTGATGATCAGCGTGGCGTCGTGTTCCGGGAACACCACGCAGTACTGGCCGAAGGCGCCGTCGCCGCGATAGGCGCCGTACTGGCAACGCCAGAACTGGAAGCCATAGCCCTGCTTCCAGTCGAGGTTGTCCTGGTTGGCGTTGGACACCTGCTTCGCTGTGGCTGCGGCGATCCACTCGGCCGGCACCAGTTGGCGGCCCTCCCACTCGCCCTGCTGGAGGAGGAACTGGCCGAAGTTCGCCAGACTCGGGGTGTTCAGGCTCAGCCCCCACCCGCCGGTATTCACGCCCTCTTCGGTGATCTCCCAGGTGGCCTCGGTGGCGCCCAACGGCTCGAGCAGCCGCGGCCGGAGGTAGTCGAGCAGCATCTCGCCGGTGAGGCGTTGCAGGATCACCGAGAGGATGTAGGTCGCGCCGGTGTTGTAGGCGAAATGTGTTCCCGGTTGATGCTCGACGTCGAACGACAAGAACCTCCGGGTCATCCGGTCACCCTCGAGCATCCGCGGGATGGTGTCCTCGTGGTGCCCGGTGGTCATGGTCAGTAGGTCGCGGATGCGCATCGCGGCCAGGTTGTCGCTGATCTTGTCGGGCAG
>JAWWOY010000399.1:0-2613 GCA_033851195.1 Kribbellaceae bacterium
GGGATGGAGTTCGCTATCACCTGGGCGGCCCCCGGGCGGCGCCAGTCCTCGCTGTCCTGCGTGCTCAGCACGGTGAGATAGCCCGCCGCGCGTGTCTGCTTGATCGCCGACCAGTCGGCGTCGCCCGTCGCGTTCGCTTCGGACGAGTACGGCGGGCGCAGCAGCGGCGTGGTGACCCCGGCGGCGCCCGCGAGGATGAGTTGGCTCTGCCGCAGCTCGAGTGAGCGCCGCCAGCCCGGCACGGCGCTCAAGTTCGCGTGCGTGAACGTGTGAATGCCGAGCTCGTGCCCTTCGGCTGCAATCCTGCGGGCCAGCTCGGGATGCGCAGCGACCTCGGTGCCGACCACGAAGAAGGTGGCCTTGACGTTCTCCCGGCGGAGGAGGTCGAGCACCTGCGGCGTCCAGACGGGATCGGGTCCGTCGTCGAAGGTGATGGCGATCGTCCGTGGCTTCGGCCGGGCTGTGCGGACGCCTGCCGCGCCGGCGTCGATGACGGGACCGCCGGAGGTGATGGCAGGCGGGACTTCGGCGCTCGGACCCGGTGGCAGAGCCTCGCCCCAGACGCCGAAGAGGTGCTGGGTATATCCGTTCAGCAGCAGCGCACCGGAGAGGCAGACCAGCAGGACCGTGAGGACGAACCAGTGGGTCCGTAGCGGTACCTGTCGGGCCCGACGCGCTGCTCTGCGGGTCACGGTAGGCGAGGCGAGTGGGTACGACCGGGGAAAGCGGTCGGCCTATGCCCCGGTATCGAGGTCCCTGTAGGTGCCACAGTCGGTGTCTCTGTAGGTGTCCCTGTAGGTGCCACAGTCGGTGTCCCTGTAGGTGTCCCTGTAGGTGCCACAGTCGGTTTCCTTGTAGGTGCCACAGTCGGTGTCGCTGTCGGGGTGCCGGTCGGAGTTGTCAGCTTTCGGGGCGTCACCGGTGCGGTCGTCACGGGCATGGCCGGGGTCGGCGTGGGCAGCTCGGTCGGGGCCCCGATCGGAATCTCCTCCGACGGTTTGACCGTCTCGATGTGGGCAGTCGCTTCGACGGTGGGCACCGGCGTCGGGCTGACCACCGGCTGGTGCGCGGCGGGCAGCGGGACCAGCGGGGTGTTCACCGTCGGACCGCCGAGCAGACTGCTGGCCAGCAGCGCCACATACGCGGTCGCGGGGACGGCGAGAAACGCGCCGACGCGGCGGATTGTCCGGTGGCGGCGGCCGGTGGAATCCACGAAGACCGGGTTCCGGGTAGAGAACGACTTCACAAGTGCCGAATGATACCCGGCTGTCCCCACGCGGCGGCGTCGACCGGATCGGCTGTGCCCTTTTGGGCAACACTAGGTATTGCCACCGTTACTCTCCGGGGTCTACCTTGACTCGAAGCGGCTGGGGGCTACCCGTCGCGCGGCCGTGGGGGGCGCGCGGGCTCGGCGCCGCGGGGGTGGCTCTAATGAGTCTGTTGCGTCTTGCATCGTCACGCCTGATCTCGGTTGCCGTTGCCGTCAGTCTCCTGGTCGGCATGCTCGTGTACACCGCTCAACCGGCCCGTGCTGCCGAGAACGGCGTGGACGACCTGCTCGGCATCCTCGGAGTCGGTGGCTCGCCCGACAGCCTGGCTGCCTGGACCTCCGGGCTCGGCTCGGTCGACAAACTGGCGGAGCCGCTCCCACTGGTGTCGGCCAGTCCAGGCGGTCTGCTCGGACTCAACGACCTGTTCCTCAAGTCGGTGACCGACGAGTTGCAGTCGGCGGTGGACTTCGGTGACCTGTCGGTCGACCAACCGATCACCATCGACGGCGGCCGTAGCGGCCACCTCAAGACGTCGGTGAGCGACCTCGGCGCCGGCAAGTTGCTGGACATCGTGGCGACGGTCGACCGGACTGCGATCGGTCAGGACCTGCGAGTGTCCAGTGCCTCCCCGAAGGTCGAGTTGTCAGTGGCCGACGGTGTCACTGTCGATCTCAAGTCACGGCTCGCCCTCAGCGTGGTCTGGACCGGCGCAGCGGACGACAAGGTGTACGTCGTCCGCTCGGCCACTACTCCGCGGCTCGATGTCGACGCGCACGCGAGCATCGACAACGCCACCGCCAAGGCTGCGATCGGCATCCTCGGTGTCTCCTTGACCGGCTCGGCCCTCGACGTCGACGCCCATCTGGTCGTTACCGTCAGCGACCCGAACAACGACGGCAAGCTGTTCTTCAGCGACAACGGTGAGCTGGCCCAGAAGGGGTCGCTCGACGGATTGTTCAGTGTCGGCTTCGACTCCGAGGGCTCCCAGCCGATCGACGACACCGACCCGGGCTCACGCGGCTCGGTGCACGCGACCTTCCAGCTCGGAGCGGCGGCGGCCGGCATCCCGGCGGCCCTGCCGAGCGACATCAGTGCCACGGTCAACGTCGACTGGAACGACATCGGCACCGGTACGCCGGTGGTCTCGGCGCCGGACCTGGCCGCCACCGTCGGCAAGTTCCAGAACATGAGCCTGCAGGACCTCGCCGAGGGCCTCGCCCAGGTGGTGGCGACGCTGACCGCGATCCAGAAGGCGAAGTACGACCCGGACGGCGGCGGACCGCTGCCCACCGTGGGCGACCTGGATCTGCCGTTCATGAAGGGCTCGCTGGCCGACGCGATC
>JAWWOY010001027.1:0-4442 GCA_033851195.1 Kribbellaceae bacterium
TCAGAGTTGACGAAGCCTCTGGTCATGCCGCTGGGCCCAGAGCGCGGCCTGTGTCCGGTCGGTGACGCCCAGGCTCTGGAAGACGCTGGTCAGGTGCGCCTTCACCGTTCGTTCGCTGATGCCGAGCCGGCGAGCGATCGCTCTGTTGGACAGGCCGGCAGCGACCATCTGGAGCACCTCCTGCTCACGGGTCGTCAGCTTGATCTCCGCGGGCGGCTCCCGTCTGCTGGTGAGTAACTCCCGGGCCGCCCTCGGATCCAGCGGCGAGCCGCCGACGACCAACTGGCGGATGCCGGCGATGATCGCCTCCGTGGCGCTGTCTTTGAGGAGGTATCCCTCGGCGCCGGCGTCCACCGCGGCCAGGATGCGGCTGCGATCGCTGAACGAGGTCAGCACGAGCACGTGGGTGCGGGGGTTCTCCTCGACGATGCGCCGGGTGGCGGCGATCCCGTCCGTATCTGGCATCGACAAGTCCATCAGGACGACGTCCGGCTGGAGCTCGGCTGCCATCGCGACCGCCTGTTCGCCGTTGGTCGCTCCCCCCACTGGCTCGAGGTCGTCGGTCGTGGTCAGCAACTGGAACAGCCCGGTCCGCACGATCGCGTGGTCATCGACGATCAGCACCCGGATCATCCGACCGGAACCTCCACCATCACCTTGGTGCCGCGGCCCGGAGTGGCACGGACCCGCAGCATGCCGCCGGAGGCCGCCATCAGGTCGCCCATCGACCGCAGGCCGAAGTGCCCGCTACTGATCCGTTCCTGCAGCCGGGCCTCGTCGAACCCCTGTCCGTTGTCATCGACGACAAGGGTCGCCTGCCCGTCCCGGCGTCCTGCCGTGATCACCACTTCCCGGGCGCCGCTGTGCGTTGCCACGTTCCGGACGGCCTCCTGCGCCACTCGGAAGATCAGGGCCGTAGCAGCCGGCGGCAGGCACTCTGCCTCCGCGGTCTCGAGCTGCACGTCCATACCCGCTCGTTCGAGTCCCTCGGCCAACCCGGCCAGGGCAGAGCCAAGACCCTGCTCGGCCAGGTTCGGCGGATAGATGTCGACCATCAGAGTCCGGAGCGCTCCGATGCTGCCCCGCAGCTGGGACGCGCTCTCGGCGATCACCTCGTCGCGCCGACCAGGGGGCGCGCCGCCGAGCCGCAGCCACTCCAGTGCGTAGTTGATTGCGGTGAGGTCCTGCACCACTCCGTCGTGCAACTCACCGGCCAGCCGGCGCCGCTCCAAGTCGCGTGCCTGCAGTGCTTGTCGGCGCAACTGCACCCGCTCGCGCTGCTGACGCTGGTTCCGTCTGACCAGCGACCACGCCAACGGGACCAGCGCCAGCTCGAGGGCCAGCAGTGCCACGATCGACGGCCCCGCTACCTGGCGCCAGGCAGCCCGGCCCGCATCCGCGACCACCTGCGCCCGGTAGTAGACCTCGAACAACAGGCGTTCCCCGGTCGCTGCCTGCACTCCGACGTACACGTCGATCAAGTCGCGGTACGCCGTCTCGAACCTGTTCTCGGACTGGTTGAGGTCGCTCACCTGGGACTCGCTGCTGCCTGTGGACCTCAGCACCGCGCGCTCCTGAAGGTCGAGCGGGAACCGGGCGCCGATCAGCCGCGGCTCGTCGGAGTAGACGATCCGCCCGTGCGAGTCCCAGAGCTTGACGCGGACCAGCTCGTCCTTGAGGACGTAGCGCTGCATCGCCTCGTCGAACGCCGATAGCGCGGACCGCTGACCGGTGATGACCCCGGTATTCAGCCGAGGCTCCACCACGCCCCGGGCGGTCGCGAACGTCTCCTGTCGCGCCGACTCGATCGCCTGCGCCGTTCCGGCCTGCCGGGCGGTGAAGCCGAGCAGTGCCACCAGCACCACCAGCACCACCAGTCCCGCGACCGCGAACTGGACGAGCAGGCGGGCTATCGACAGAGCCCCAGGATCCGCTCGCGTCCTGCGACGCGACCCTCCAGAACGTGTCCCCATCTTCGCCCCCACCGTCTCCCCATCTATCCCCCCAAGTCGCTGCCTCTTCCTCGGATCGTAAGCCCGTATTTGTTGAGTAAGCAGGCTTCGCTCGTATTCGGACGCATTTGGTATCCGCAGTGGTCGGGATCTCACAGCAAGCAACCAAAAATGCAGGTACTAGCACAAACGTCCAATACCGCCAGGGTTATGACCCGGCGATTGTTGAACCGGGACCTCGGGAGGGGGTGAACATCATGCTTCGTATCAAGCCGACCATGGGCTGGCGCGATCGACGGCACTTCGACCACAAGCGCAGTTGGGGTTGTGGCAAGAGCTGGAGCCGCAGCCGCAGCTGGAAGGACCGTAGCCGTAGCCGCTGCTGACGCTTAGCAGCCCACCGGCCGCCGAGGGTTCTCTCGGCGGCCGCTGGGTCTGCGCCCAGGAGGAAACAGGAATGCAACATTTGTGGTCGGGGCCTCACAGCAAGCAACCGAAAGGAGTACTAGCACCATCGTGCAATAGCGCAATAGTGATGACCCGACGATTGTTGAACGCATGAAGCTGCCGCTCAGCCTCAGTGTCGCGGGCCCCTCTGCCCGAAAGCACGCTCCGGCTTTGGCTCTTGCGGCTGGCGTCGTCATACTCCAGGTGGGCGTGTCCCTGCTGGGTCCCTGGCCGCTGGCGCTGGCGATCGACTACGCGCTTGGCGGGAAGCCGGCTACGGGGCGCCTCGCGTTCTTGGGTGGAATCCCACCAGCAAAGTTGTTGGTGATGGCAGCCGCCATCAGTGTCGTCATCACGATAGTCGACGGCCTGCTCAGCATGGCGAGCCTGCGCATAGCCGAAGGCGCGTCCGAACGGATCGGCGCAGAACTACGGACGACGATGTTCGAGCGCGCGATGACCCGGTCACTGCGATGGCACGACCGGATGCGCAGCGGTGAGCTGGTGTCCCGACTGACCACAGACGTAGGCCGGGTCCAGGAAGGCGTCGTCGCGCTCGCTACCTCCTTCCTGCCTGACGCGGTGATGTTGGTCGCCGTCCTCGGGCTGCTCCTGGCCTTCGATCCCGGCCTTCTTCTGATCGGCCTGACAGTCGTCCCGGTGCTGGCTGCCCTTGCTGTACGCCAACGCACGCGGATCAGGGCCGTGGAGATGGCCGCCCGGGCGGAGTCCGGTCGGCTCTCCGGGGCCACCACCGATCTGTTGCGCAACGTCCGCGCCGTGCAGGCGTTCGGCCGGGCTGATCGCGCCAGCGAGGATTTCGGCAAACGCAACCAGTCCGTACTCAACGTCGAACTGCGCGCGATCAAGGTGGAAGCCCGCTGGGGCCCGGTGGCCGACATCCTGCTGTCGATCGGATCCGCGCTCGTGCTGGTCGTCGGCGGCCTGCGCGTGCTCGGCGGCTCGATGAGCATCGGCATCCTCCTGGTGGTGGCCACCTACCTACGGAGCCTCTACGCGCCGGTCCGCGGGCTGACAAAGCTTTCGGCCACACTGGCCAAGGCCGGCGCCAGCGCGACCAGACTGCGGGAAGTGCTGGACTGTGACGAGGCCGTAGTCGATCGCCCCGATGCCCGAACCGCGCCGGCACTGACCCGGTACGTCGAGTTCGACAATGTCGGGTTCAGCTACGAGCCGGAGCACCCGGTGCTCGACGGCTTCGACCTCCGAATCGCCGCGGGCGAGACCGTATGTCTAATCGGCCCCAGCGGCATCGGCAAAAGCACCTCCCTCCACCTCCTGCTTCGGCTGTACGACGTCGACGCCGGACGGATCCTCATCGACGGAGTGGACGTGCGCTACTGCGACCAGCGCAGCGTGCGGAGCCGGTTCGCCTACGTGCCTCAGGATCCCTGGCTACTCGACGCGACAGTCGCAGAGAACATTGCCTTCGGCAACCCTCTTGCCACCCGCGACGACGTCCTCGAAGCCGGCCGGGCCGCTCTGGTGGACGAGTTCATCGGCCGGTTGCCGCATGGCTACGACACCTCCCTGGGGGAGAGCGGCGTCCGGCTGTCCGGTGGCCAGCGGCGTCGGGTCGCCATCGCCCGGGCAGCGGTGTCGAAGGCACCGATGGTGCTGCTGGACGAGCCGACGGCATCACTCGATCCTCGGTCCGCCGCGGCTGTCATCGAGGCGATCCGGACTGCCACGACGAACCGCACCGTACTGGTTGTAACCCATGACCGCGACCTGGCCGCCATCGCCGACCGGGTCGTCACCCTGGCCGGCCCGGTATCCCCGGGCGGGCCAGGGGCCCACCGAAGTACAGATCTCCAAGAGGACGGAAGGAGGTGACCACCATGCCTCGGATCATTGAGCCGCTCATGTGGGGCGACGGCCGCGAGAGAGAGCGCCGGGACCGCGAGCGCCGGGACCGCGACCGCTGGTGCCGCGAGCGCCGCGACGACTGGGACCGCTGGCACGACCGCTGCTGGGATTGGTGTCGTTGGTGAGCAATCCCCCGTCCCGGACCAGAACCTC
>JAWWOY010001056.1:0-3282 GCA_033851195.1 Kribbellaceae bacterium
ACACCGACCTCGGCACCGGCCAGAACCAGGTCGAGTACGCCGGCAACTGGTTGTCCGGGTCCGGCTGCGGCAACCAGTGCTTCTGGAGCAACGACCACTGGAGCGGCGAGACCAACGCTTCGGCCACGATCCGCTTCACCGGCAGCAGGGTGGCGCTGCTGAGCGTCCGTGACGTCGGCAACGGCGTCGCCGGGATCTCCATCGACGGCGGACCGGAGCAGCGAATCGACTACTACAGCTCGATCCGCGTCGGCGAGCAACTGAACTACCTCAGCCCGATCCTTGCCACCGGCGCGCACACCCTGAAGATCCGCGTCACCGGCGACAAGAACCCGGCCTCGAGCAGCGCCGTCATCAGCCTCGACCGCATCGAGGTCTACTAGCCGACGTCAATCCCCTGGTTAGTTGGGGTAGATCTCCAGTTCGACGATGCGGGAGTAGGTCAGGCCTTCATTGCTGGCCAGGCAGACGATCCGTACGGCGGTCGCGGTGACCGGCGCGAAGGTGGACTGGGTCAGCCCGGCCGTGTTGTTGCGGACTTCCGCGACGGTCTGCCATGCACCGTCGACCTGGGCGAGCACGTCCCAGTCCTTCAGGCCGTACCTGGCGGCGGGGTACTTCTTCGAGTCGAGTGTGTAGAGGTCAACCCGGCCGATCGACTGCGGCTGGTCGAACGTCACCTGCAGCCAGTCCGGGAAACTCCCCTTGCTCGCGTCGTTCCACCCGGTGGTCAGGCCCCAGTGCTCCGAGTCGCGGTCACCGTCGACGGCACCACAGGCCGGGTCGTCGGGCACGTGCTCGGTGGACGCGGTGACCGGCACGTACCGGGCGAGGTTGCCGGTGGTGTCGACCGGCGGTTGCCCGATCTCGACCGGCAGGCTGAGCTTCTGGTCACCAGCCGTGATCTCGACCGTGTACTTGCCAGGCGCGGCGCCCTTCGGAGCGGTGACATCGATCGGCACCTTGAGGGTGTAGCCGGGCGGCAGGTAGCTGGACACGAGCCGGCGCGACACGACGAGTGGCGCCGGCGCGTTGATGAACGCATCGGCGTACACGGGCTTCGTGCCGGTGTTGCCGAAGCGCAACTCGAAGCTCTGCTTCGCGCAGGGCACCGGCGAGACCGTCACAGCAGCGACATCGGTGGCGAGACTGAGGCCTCGCTGGACGGATCGACCAGCCACGGCCGGCCCGGCGATACCTGCCGCCAAGGACCCCAGTAGTACTGCGCCGACGGCAAGCAGGCCACGGAGCCTCATCGGACGGTCACCTCCTGAGCAACGGTGTTCAGGCCGGGGTTGCCCGCCTCCACCACGAAGGAACGAACGGTCGAGATCGGGGCACCGGGCTTGTCGATGTACGGGACCACCTTGCAGTCGACCCGCAACTCCTTCTCGTCGAACCGCAGCACCGAGTAGCCGCGGCGTTCGTCGACGAACTTCAGGTGCGGGTTCCCGTCCAGGAACTTCTGCCCGTTGGCCGAGACCACGACGCCATTCCCACCGCTACTGAAGGAGGTCGGCACCACTTCCACCCCGAAGGTCTGCGAATCGGGGTCGGCGAAGTTCTGTTTCAGGTCCAGCGCATAACCCGCATGCACGTCGCCGGTGAGCACCACCGGGTTGCGGCGTCGGTTCGCGGCCAGTCCGTCGAGCAGCACCTTCTGCTCGGCGCCGTACCCGTCCCAGGCGTCCATGTTGTAGAGGTCGCCGGCGGTCGGGTCCAGATCCATCCGGCTGAGGATCACCTGGTTGGCGAGCACGTTCCAGGTGGCCTGGGAGCGGTTCATCCCGTCCAGCACCCAGCTGGTCTGTTGATGACCGGCCATCACCCGGGCCGGGTCGCGTCGAGCCTCGGAGTCGGCCTTCCAGCCGTCACCCGCCGCCTGGTCGGACCGGTACTGCCTGGTGTCGAGCACGGTCAACTGGGCCAGCCTGCCCCAGTCGAACCGTCGGTAGAGCATGTAGTTCGGCCCCTGCGGCGCAGGCCCACGCAGCGGCAGATGCTCCCAATAGGCGCGATATGCGTTGGCCCGACGGACCAGGAAATCCTCCAACGGCGCATTGCTCTTGGAGATGAGACCCGCGTAGTTGTCCTGCACCTCGTGGTCGTCCCAAGTGGTGATCCAGGGGGAGTTGAGATGAGCCGCCTGGAGATCCGGATCCGACTTGTAGAGCGCGTACTGGAGTCGGTACCGGTCGAGCGTGTCGGCTTCGGTGCGGAACTGGCTCGGCACCGGATCGGCGACGTTGCGCAGGCCACCGTTCGCCGCAACGCCGTACTCGTAGATGTAGTCGCCCAGGAACACGACCGCATCGACATCCTCGGACGCGAGATGCCGCTGCGCGGTGTAGTAGCCGTCCGGCCAGGACTGGCAGGAACTCACGCCCAAGGTGAGCTGACCACCGCGCTGGCCGGGCGCAGGCGCCGTACGGGTGCGGCCGGTCTGGCTCAGGTAGCTGTCGACGCGGAAGCGGTACCAGTAGTGCCGTCCCGGCTGCAGTCCTCGTACGTCGACATGCACGCTGTGCGCGAAATCGGGACGAGCAGTGGCCCGGCCGGATCGCACGATGCGCTGGAAGCGATCGTCGGTGGCCACCTGCCAGTCGACCCCGACCTCCTTGTACGGCGCGCCGCCCAGCGGCTCGTACGGCTTCGGTGCAAGGCGGGTCCAGATCACCACCGCATCCGGCAGCGGGTCACCCGAAGCCACGCCGAGGGTGAACGGGTCGCCGGTCAGGCCGCCGCTTTCGCCATGGGCGATGCCCGGCAGGTTGGTCCCGAACGCCACCGCGGTCGCGGCGCCGGTGAGGGTGAGGAATCGGCGGCGCGCCATCCTCGCCGCAGGTTTGAGATATTCTGTCACTTGATCAGTGCTCCTCTCGGCAATGCCTCACTCGGACCGGCCCGAACAGGCCTGACGTCCGCTGTCCCGGAAACACGAAGTGGGTCGGGCTCACCGCATCCAGGTACGGCGCGACCGTGCCGAATACCTCGACGTCGAGCGTGTGCTCACCGGGCGGCAGCACCTCGCTCAAGTCGAAGACGTAAGGCGTGCAGAACCGGACTCCAGCGCTCCGGCCATCCACCAGGACTTCGGCTGTGCCGCGGACCCGCCCCAGGTCGAGCAGCACCCGATCGCCTGCAGGAGCGGTGAGCTGGCGCCGGTAGCGCACTCCCCCGCTGTATTCGGCCAGCCCCTGGTCCTCCCAGTCGCCAAGGCCGATCCGCCCCGGCCCGACGAGCGCCCGGATCGGTCCAGCGAGTGCGGCACCGGCCTCGAAG
>JAWWOY010000431.1:0-13890 GCA_033851195.1 Kribbellaceae bacterium
CGTCGGGTGAGACCTCAAGCTTGTAGCGGTACCCGTTCGACAGTTCGAAGGTGGTGATCACGCCGGTCAGGTCGTACTGCGCCCCGAGGTCGACCTGCAGCCAGGACGGATCCGGGAGACCCAGGCCTTGCGCCCAGCGCGTCGACAACTTGCCGTCGACTGCGAGCGACGGGATGTTCGGATCGGAGTACGAGGACCCGGTGACATCTTTGCCCAAGGCAAGATTTGTCCCGGCCGGCATGGTCGCCGTGGATCCGGTGTTGACCGAGGACTCGTTGCCCACGGCATCGCGGGCGGTCACAGTGAACGTGTAGCTCTGGCCCGGCGTGAGCCCGGTGACCCTTGCCGAGGGCTCCTTCGAGGCGCTGACCAGCAGGCCGTTCGCGTAGACCGAGTAGCCGGTCACTCCCACGGCATCAGTCGACGCAGGCCAGGTGAGATCGGCGATCGTGGGGAAGCTGGTCCGGACGACGGCCTTTCCGGGTGTCGTCGGCGCTACCTGGTCCGTTGGCGCCGGCTGCGGGTCGAGGTACCGGTACGCCGGTTCGAGGCCGGCGTTGTTCACGATCGAGGCGGGTAGTTGCTCACAGCCCGGAATCACCGTGTTGTTCGCGATCGTGGAGTCTGTGCTGTTCGCCTGGGTCAGGGACACGGGCTGCGTAGTGAAGTTGCGCTGGGCATCGATGTTCATGCCGTGGTTGAGGAACAGCCAGCGGGCGTCGACGTTGCACAGCGCGTTCTGCGTGGTGGTGAAGTACCGGCTTCCCTCATCGTGGTAGATCGCGCCATAGGCCGGACCGGGCGTGTTCTTGATGTAGTTGCCGGATACAACGCTGTCGGGTTGCATGCTCAGCGTGTAGATCGCGCCACCGTCGGCCTGGTACTTCATGATGTCGCTGATCGCGTTGTCGCGGATGATGTTGTTTTTGGCCGTCGTCGGGGTGTCGTAGATCGGTACGCCGGAGTTGCCGGGGTAGTTCGTGTCGCCGCCCTGGTCGGTGAGCCCCCAGCCCCAGCCGACCGAGATCCCGCTGTACGGCAGGTCATAGATCTTGTTGTGCTCGATCACGGTGTGCTCGGTGTAGGCGGCCAGGATCCCGAGGGATCCGCTGTAGTCGGCCGCCGCCTTGGTGACCAGGTTGTTGCTGACCAGGGTGTCCTTCGTGATCGCCCGGGCGTCCGTCGGGTGGTGGTCGATCACGTCGGTGCCACCGACCTGGATCCCGGTCGCGGCCACGTCGCGGACGATGTTGCCGCGGATGATGGTGCCCTGCGAGCCGGTGTTGAGGTTGAGCCCGACCGCGCCCAGGTGGGTGAAAGTGTTGCCGGTGAAGGAGATGTTCCGGCTGTAGCCGACGTTCACCGCGCCGGGCGTCTTCACCCAGGTCAGCCGGGTCTCGTCGAAGTTGGGATGCCCGGTGCCGACGATCCGGAACCCGGCCTGACCCTCGACCATCCCGTCGTTGCTGCTCGGGGCAAGCCAGGTCGAGTAGGAGAAGGTGATCCCGTCGAACTGGATGTTCTGGACGGGGTCGGTGATCGTGCCGGTGACGTCCACCAGGTCCTGCACCAGCGGGACGATCGCCGTGTCGAGGTTCTGACCCGGCTTGGGCATGTAGTAGAGGTCACCGGTGCTCTTGTCGAGGTACCACTCGCCGGGCTGGTCGAGCAGTTCGTACGCGTTCTCGATCCAGGTCGGGTTCTGGATCTCCTGGTCCTTGTGCAGGTTGGCGTTGTAGAAGCACGGCTGCTGCATCGTCACCGCCGTTCCGGAGACGGATTGGACCGGGCAGCGGTAGTGCATCCAGCCCCAACGGCTGTTCACCTCGATGTCGCCCTGGTTCTTCCAGCCGACCATGC
This sequence comes from Kribbellaceae bacterium, assembly GCA_033851195.1. GTDB lineage: Bacteria > Actinomycetota > Actinomycetes > Propionibacteriales > Kribbellaceae > Kribbella. The sequence continues at coordinate 1,861 of JAWWOY010000431.1, forward strand.
TCTGCGTCGTGTCGGTGTAGCCGGTGGCGGTCTTGGAGAAGCCCGGCGGGTTCTCCGCGCCGCGAGCACGCTGCTGCCGTTCGCCGTTCACGTAGAACTGGCGGAAGTCGATCGCACCGACGTGGGCCTTGTAGATGTTCCGCGCGGGGTCGGACACCGTCCAGCCGGTGATGGACCGGCCGCCGCTCATGGTCACCTGGGTGCCGGGCTGCGCTTCGTAGATGACCTTGTGCCCGTTCCGGCCGGAGTCCTCGCTCGTCAACTGGAACGTGTCGGTCCGCTGGTAGTCACCGGGCAGCAGTACGACGTGGATGTCGGCGCTCTGGTGTTTCGCCAACTTGCGGACCTGGTCCCGCGCCTGCTCGAGCGAGGTGAACGGCCGCGCCAGACTCCCGGAACCACTCGCACGAGCAGAGGCTGGAGCGACGTACAGGGTGGTGGGGCCGGCGGCTACAGCAGGGGTGGCCAGCCAGGTGGCGGGGAGGAGGAGGCCGGCCAGGACTGCGAGGGCTCGGCGGGTCGTTCGCGGGGCAATGGTTCGAGGCATGGCGGTGCCAATCGCTCGGGTGTACGGAGGCGGCTTTACACGATGAATCAGATCTATCGGGGTCGAACAGTGCCACGGATTCGCGCCGAGCGGAAGATGAAGCCGAGTCTTCGGCCCCTAATCTGCGATAGATCAGATCTATGGTGCGCTGAGGTGGCCATCCGATCCCCGGCCCACCCGGCCGATAGATCCCATCTCTGGCTTGACGAGTCCTATACTTTGTGACCAGCAAGTGACTGCCCGTAATTACGGCCGCCGTCGGCTTCAGTTCACGGCAGCACCGTTCACAGGAGGATTCTTGAGACGACGCGGCGTTCTCGGTCTGTCAACAGTGGCCCTCGCGGCCGTCCTGGCGACGGCGATGACCGGTATGACGGCCGGCTCGGCCGCCGAGGCGGCCATCGCCTGGACCGGCACCTGGGCGGTCTCGCCACAGGCCGGCAGCACCAGCTTCAACCAGCAGACCGTGCGCCAGGTCGTGCACACCAGTATCAGCGGCACGTCGGTGCGCGTCCAACTGTCGAACGCGTTCGGCCAGCAACCGGTGATCATCGACAACGTGCACGTGGCCCGCCGCACCTCCGACTCCGGCATCGATCTCGGCACCGACCGGGTGATGACCTTCGGTGGTCAGCGGACCGTCACGATCCCCGTCGGGTCACTGGCGATCAGCGACCCCGTCGACCTCGTGGTCCCCGCGCAATCCGACCTCGCGGTCAGCATCTACCTGCCGCAGCCGACCGGTCCCGCCACCTACCACCAGACCTCAAGCCAGACCAACTACGTCACCTCGGGCAACGCCAGCGCGAACGCGACCCTCCCCGGCGCCCAGCAGGTCGGCAGTTACTACTTCCTGGCCAACCTCGACGTGCAGAACGCCTCCGCGCCGGGCGCCGTCGCCACGCTGGGCGCCTCGATCACCGACGGTGTCGGCTCCAGCTCCAACACCAACCGGCGCTGGCCCAACCGGCTGGCCTCCCGGCTGGCCGATTCGGGCCGCGCGGTCGGAGTGCTCAACCAGGGCATCAGCGGCAACAAGTTGCTGGCCGACGGCGCCGGGCAGAGCGCGCCCAACCGCTTCGAACGCGATGTGCTCGCCCAGCCGGGCGTCAAATGGGTGATCTTCTCCGACGATCCCATCAACGACCTGGGCGTCGCCTCGCCGCCGGCCGCGTCGCAGTTGATCGACGCCGCGAAGCAGCTCATCTCCCGTGCGCACCAGCGGAACATCACGTTTATCTGCTCGACGCTGACCCCCTTCCGCGGCTCGGGCGGCTGGTCGCAGGCGGCCGAGAACCAGCGCGTCGCCTACAACGCCTTCGTCCGCGGCGCCGGCAGCGGCTGTGACGCCGTGCTCGACCAGGACGCGGCGACCAGGGACCCGGCCAATCCCACGATGTTCCTGCCCGCCTACGACACCGGTGACCACCTGCACCCCAACGAGGCCGGCCTGCAGGCGATCGCGAACGCGGTCAACCTCACCTGGTTCGGGGCACCGGGCACGCCGGTCTCCTCGGTGGTCAGCCTGCGCTCCAAGGCCAACAGTCGCTACGTCACCGCCGCCAACGGCGCGCCCCTGATCGCGACTGGGACGTCCGTCGGGCCGGGGCAGCAGTTCGAGCGCGTCGACCTGGGCAACGGGAACGTGGCTCTGAAAGCGAAGATCAACAACATGTACGTGTCCGCGGAGGACGCGGGAGCACAATCGTTGATCGCCAACCGCGCCACGGCCGGTTCCTGGGAGACCTTCCAGCTGATCGGCAACCCGGACGGCTCGACCAGTCTCCGGGCCCAGGTCAACGGCAAGTACGTGTGCGCGGAGGGCGGCGGGGCGCAGCCGTTGATCGCCAACCGCACCGCGATCGGGCCCTGGGAACAGTTCGAGGTCGTCGCCGGCTGACCACCGGCAACCTGCCCGGCGGGTCCGCCGATCCGTCGGGCATTTTCCAGGTCGCCAGCTGATACTGGAGGCACCCAACGGAAGGTGGTGAGCCGTGAGCGATCAGCAGCCTGATGCGATCACGGAAGCGGGTGCGGATCTCGAGTACGACCTCGCGCATGAGGCAAGCGCCATGACCACGCCCGTGAGCCCGCACAACGGGGAGCAACGAGAAGCGGTCGTCACGGCCACGCCCGAGTACGACGGCGACTACTCCTACGATTTGGCGCACGATGTCCCGCGATAAAAAGTAGAGGTCGGGTGCTGCCCCCGATCAGGTACGCCGAACCCGCTGCCGGGGGATCTCCCCGGCAAGCTCGACCACGAATCCGTCCGGGTCGGCGATGTGGACGGTCCGGTGTCCCCACGGCCGGTCGGCTGGACCGCTGAGAACCGTCGTGCCCAAGGCCGCGAGCCGACTGGCGTGGGCGTCGACATCATCGACGAGGAGCACGATCTCGGCTGCTGGGCCAGGCGTCACCGTCCGTCCGGTCAGCCACTCGGCACGGCGTCGTTCGTAGAGGGCGAACCGGGTGCCCTCGGTGGCGAACTCCGCGTACCCGGCGTCGGTGAACCGGTAGGGCAGGCCGATCACATCCCGGTAGAACGCGATGGACGCGTCGAGGTCAGAGACATACAGGATGACGTAGCCGATGCGGTCCACGAGGCCACGCTACGCGCGGACCAGACACCGAGCGACAGCCGCCGCAGCGGCGTGAGAGCGCAAGACACACCACTAGGACCCGCCCGGCATACGCTGTCCGACAGTTGACCGAGGAGGCGTTGATGAGCAGCACGAGACCGCGGCGAGGGTTGCGGCTGCTGGCCATCGCCGTCGTAATCCTGGCTTGCCTGGGCTTCATCGCGGACCGCGTGGCCGAGTCGCTCGCCGAGGACCGGCTGGCGGTGGTCGCGAAGGACGAGGCGGCCCGGTACGACGTGCGGGCGGCCGACAGTTCGGTGGAGGTGGGCGGCTTCGGGTTCCTGCCGCAGGTTGCCCGGGGCGAGTTCTCCCGGATCACGCTGACCATGCAGCGGCCGACCATCTCGTCAATTCCGGCCCAGGACCTGACGGTGACGATGACCGGGGTGCACGTGCCGCGCGAACTGCTGACCGGCAACACGGGCGCGGCGGTCAAGGTCGACTCGGCCGACCTTCGGCTCCGGGTGTCGCCGGACGCCCTGACCAAGCTAGCGGCCCGCACCAGCAACCTGAACGGGCTGACGCTGCGGATCGTCGGCGCGAAGCTGCAGGCGCGGGTGCAGGTCCAGGGCATCGAGGCCAGCGCGACGGTCCGTCCCCAAGTGCAGAATGGTCGGATCAGCCTGGTATCCGACGACCTGCCCACAGCGGTGCCGTCCACCGTCCGCGACGCGGCGAACTCGCTGCTCGCCAAGGGCATCGTGGTCCCGGAGTTACCGTTCGCTGCCTCGCTGAAACAGGTCGCGGTCGACGGGCAGTCGGTCCTGCTCACCGCAACCGCTGCTGATGTCGACCTGTCCGCGGCCTAGAACTGCCCATGGCCTTGTCAGCGGCCAGATGACCTGGCCAATCCCACGTGTTTCAGTGATGCGCGAGGGCTGGGACGGCCAGCACTGTGGGCTCCGACACCGCTGTCGCTGGCACGGTGCGGACGAGGAACCTCGATAAGGAGAACGAAATGAAGACGGTTGGGTCGGTGTCGTTGGAGGATGCGCGTCGTGTGATCGCGGCCGGTGAGGCCAAGGCGAACGAGATCGGCCAGCCGCTCAACATCGCGGTCGCCGACGTGGGTGGCAACCTGGTTGCGCACATCCGGATGGACGGCGCCCCGATCGGCAGCATCGACATTTCGATCAACAAGGCGTTCACCGCGCGGGCCTTCGACATGAGCACAGCCGAGCTTGCCACCAATGCAGCACCGGGCGAGCACTTCTACGGCATTCACGTCTCCAACCGTGGCCGGGTGATGATCTTCGCTGGGGGCGAGCCGTTGCGGCACGGCGACGAGGTGGTCGGCGCGGTGGGGGTCAGCGGTGGGACCGGCGTGCAAGATGTAGCCGTCGCGACCGCTGCAGCGGCAGCCTTCTGATCGCCTGTAGGGGTCCCGGTAGCACCGACGAAGTTTCGGTCGGATGCCGTTAACGAACGTGTCACCAGCCGCAAACGAGCGGGAAGTTGCAGTGAGAGTCTGCGTTAGTGGGTGGCTTCCGCCGAGTCGTTGTCGAGGTGGCGGTAGATGGTGGAGCGGGTGACGCCAGGCGCGGGCCGCGGCCCGGCCGTCCACGGTGCATTCGGACATCAGGGCGTGCTCGAACTCGGCGACGGCGCCCAGGATCTGGAAGAACATCCGCCCGATGGCGGTGGAGGTGTCGATGCCCTGGTCGAGCACCACCAGGTCCATCGCAGCCGGCCGCGCGGAGCGCGTCGTGTTGGGCTTCGAGGTGCTGGTCGCGGGTGGAGACCCGGGCTCCGCGGGTCCGGGCCGCGCCGATGAGCAGCGGCTCCCAGGCCGCGAGCTGGTTCTGCACCGCCGGCAGCCTGGCCAGCGCGGCCAAAGAGTCCGCCGCGCTGACACCGGCCGGGTCTGGCGGCGCGGAGTCGTCAGCCTGGTGACCGAGTTGCCGCACGGTTTCCTCCACCGCGGCAATCGCGGCCGACGCCGGCGGCTGCGTATCTTCTGGCGTGTTGGTGGCTGTCACGTGTCACCTCCTCCGGTCTCCAGCATGTCAGCGATTGGACGACATTTCGGACTTGTCGTCGTTCTGTTGACGTGTTATAAGGGAAGTGCGTGTTGACACCACCGTTGAATCGATGACTCAGGAGGTGCAGGACGATGTTGATGCGCACCGACCCGTTCCGGGAGTTGGACCGGTTCGCCCAGCAGGCCTCCGGCAGCCAGGCGCCGGGCACGTGGTCACGGCCGACCCCGATGTCGATGGACGCCTACCGCCAAGGTGACCAGTACGTGGTTTCGTTCGATCTGCCCGGCATCTCGCCGGACGCGATCGACCTGGACGTGGAACGCAACGTGCTCACGGTGAAGGCCGAACGTCGGCCATTGGAACTCGGTGAGGGCGTGGAGATGCAGGTCGCCGAACGTCCGCTCGGCGTGTTCTCCCGGCAGTTGTTCCTGGGCGACACCCTGGACGCCGACCGCATCGAGGCCAGCTACGAAGCCGGCGTACTGACGCTGAAGATCCCGGTCGCCGAGCAGGCCAAGCCGCGCAAGATCGCGATCGCGAACAGCGACAGCGACCGCAAGCAGATTGACGCCTGATCAGCACCCGGCCAGCCGCCACTGTCGATGGGGCACGTTGTGGATGAGGTGAGTTCGATGAGGGCGACCAGTACACAGCAGCTACTCGACCAGGCCGAGGTCTTCGTAGACCTCGTGCTCGGCGACGACGATCTGGTGCGTGCCGAGTTCGACGCCCTGATCGCCGCCTGCTGGGAGTCGCCGTGCGAACCACCCACCGGCCGGCCCTGTCCACCCGCCGGGGCCTGGGCCGCGCGGCCACCACCCAGGTGGCCGCGCCGGCCCGGCAGCCGGCTCGGTTTCGCGCCGACGCGACGGCCTCAGCGCCGCGAGCGCGGCCCTCCGCAGTACCAGAGCCACTGACGTCCCTGACCGATACGACCGTGCACGAACTGTGCCGGGGAGGAGGTGAGGAGATCCGACATCGACGAATGCCTTGACCCGGTGATGCGGCCGCCCGCCCAGTCACATCTTCGACCCAGCGGCGGCGACTCCCTTCAGCCGCCTGTCCTTCCTAGGACGACAACCATACGGCGAGCCGCCGCATCACCCCGGCCTGACCCGACCCAGTGCACGACCTACCCGTGCATAACCAGCCCCAGTGAGAGAGGTTCCACCAGACGCAGGTGGTGAGCGCGATGACCAACCGAGTCACCCAGCGACCGGCGGCTGTGCGGTGGCTGCCGACCGAGCCGTTCGCCCACTTCGACGACATCCACCGCCGGATGAACCAGCTGATGCACAAACACGCCACCACCCCCACACCCGGGGCATGGTGGACGCCCGCGGTCGACATCGAGGAAACCGACGACGAGTGCGTGATCGAGATCGACCTGCCAGGCGCCACAGCCCACGACGTCATTTTGGAATGCAACGACGATCGGTCCCTCACCGTGCACGGCCGAATCCCTGCCCGCGAACACACCGGCGTGCTGCGTCGACACACCCGCCACACCGGACCGCTGCACCACACCATCGGGCTTCCCTGCCTCGTGCTGGGCGACAAGATCACCGCGAGCCTGACCCACGGCGTCCTCACCATCCACGCCGCCAAAGCCCACCCCGGCCCGGCCCAGCGCATCCACATCGTCAACCCCGACATGCCCAGTGGAGCGCAGCCATGACCGCGGCACCGATCCCCGACCCATACGCGCTCCTCGGCGTGACCGCCGAGGCCTCGGACGACGACCTCGATCACGCCTTCCGTGGCCTCGTCCGCCAACTCCACCCCGACACCCGCACACCATCAGAGCCGGACGCTGACGCCGACCAGCGCCTGCAAGAACTCCTCACCGCCTACGCCACCCTGCGCGACCCGCTCCGCCGCGCCGCCTACGACCGCACCCGAGCCAGACCAGCCACCGCAGGCAGCGCGCCCACGCCGCAGCCTCGCTTCCCGACCGCTGCGCCGCAGACCCCCGCGCCGATCCGGGTCGGGCCGGCGATCCGGGTGGGACCAGTGCATTGGGCACCGCCCGCGCAGGCCACTTGGATGCGGCGAGCGGTGTGGTCGCGCCGGGCCGCGTGAGAGGGGGACGATGGCCATTCACGACGTCGAAACCTACTGCGAGAACGGCATCTGGAAGACCCGCTGGCGACAGGTCTGGCAGGCGACCGGCCGCACACCACGCGCCGGATAGACCCGGTGGCGCCCGTACGAGTCGCTGCCCTTTACCCGGACCGCGACCAGCTCACCGGCCCGATGCAGCCGGGCCAGCCGGCGACAATCCCGCTTGTCGGTTTCACCCGGTCCCCGGGCGCGACTGGAATCAGCGAGGGCGCGATCACGTCACAACGCACACCCAGCGACCTCAGTTGCCGGGCCAGTTCATAACCGGTCGGGCCTGCCTCGTAACAAGCCCGCAGCCGGGACGGATCGTCGAAACGAGCCACAAGCCGTCGCACCGCGTCGGGATCGGACGAGATCTTGTCGGTGCGTGGACTGTCCTCATCGAAGCCAAGCACCCCGACACTGATCGAGTTCTTGTGCACATCCAACCCCAGATAAATCACGTCGTACTGCCTCACACTGGTCATGGCGGCCGGCTCCTTCCGTATGTGGCTCCTTCCGCCTCCAGCGTGGATGACCCACGCGAGATGCGGAACGGGGCCGGCCGTTCCATGCTGACTAGCGCGCGTCTCGCTTACAGCTGCGCTAGTACGGGATGGGTTGCCAGGCCGCGTTCTTGCCGACCGTCGGGTCTCCCTCAATCTCGCGGCGCATGTCCCGGACGGTCAATCCGATCTTTCTTGCGGCTGTAAAAACTTCCTCGTCGTAGAGTGAGCGACGCCAGATGTCACACATGTAGGTCCTGGTCTTCAGATAGTCGGTGTAGCGGCGGTGGTGGGCGTCGTCCAGCCCGAGGGCTGCGAAGACCGCGATCCGGTCGCCGTCGGCAGTCGCTTCCGGCCACCACCGGGGATACCTGTTGTTCCGCCGCCGGAGTCGCCGTGGCAGTTCCGCCAGGTGTGGTGCGGGGTGAAACGAGCGGGGAAAGGTCAGCAGGCTTCCGTTGCCGCTGTGGCTGGTCCGCAAGCTCCAGATGACCACGTCTCCGACGCTGGAGCGGACATAGACATTACGGCCCTTGCGCAGTGAAACGCTGTTGTGGGAACGGTCGCGCAGATTCAGCCCACCGGTGTGGACGGTGTGGTCCTGAAGGTAGATGCCGAACCGCAAGATCGTGTAGCGGCCCTGCCAATCAGGGGCCGAGGGATCCTTTCGATCTGCGTTGTCCTTGTGGTAGCCGTGCTGGTTGGAATTGATCGTGTAGGAGCTATCCCCGGCGTACACGATCTCGTCACTGCCCAGAAGCTGACGAGCCATGCCGACCAAAGTGCCGTCCAGCAGCACGTCGCGCATGAGCGGCTTGGACAGCAGATCACCGCCCACCTCCCGCGACGCATAGGCATTCTCGCGCAGTTGCTGGATCTCACCGGGGCTGTAAACACCACGGACGATCTGATAGCCGTGGTCCCAGAAAGCGGGGACGTCGACCTTGATCGCGCTGTTCATCGTGCGTCTCCTTTCACCGGCGGTGCGGAAGTACCCGTCCATCCCCAAGCTAACCCGCTCCGGGACCTTTAGCACTCGTGATCCCATGAGCCGCCCCGGCGTGTCTAGAGACTTCATTCGTTGAAAGGATGAAGTCCATGTCACGTCGGTCGTCTCATTCGCCCGAACAGCGTCCGCGTGCGGTCCGGATGGTCGCTGAGTCCAAGGCACCGCTCGGGGCTCTTTGCGAAATCGAGCGCGAGGCGCTCGCCGACATTGCGAACCCTGCTCGATTCCCTCGGTGACAAGGACGCTGATATGAGTGCCTTGAGCAACGCTCCGCGGTAAGCCGAGTCGTTGCGCCGGCCCGCACCGAACAGTTGGTTGCCCAGGGCTCCTTTTGGAGTGAACGGATAGCGGCCGCGACGCCGAACCCGGATTGTTCGCACAGCCCCGCCCATAGGCACGCACGGCCCCCGCCGACCAAGGCGCAAAACGGTCGAAGACTCGCTTGTTGCCGTCTCGAAAGGTCACCGATTTCGAGCTGGACCCCTTGACGTTCACTGCAGCATCCTCAGCGCTGAACCGATAGGCGCTCAGGATGCTGACCGCAAGTTCGTCAGCGGCGACCGCCGGGGCCGAACCGGGGCTGACCGGCGCGTACCCTGAATCACCCCGGTGACCCGTCGTTGGGTACGATCGATCTGAATTGTGAATTCGAAGTCAGATGTGCTCTTCCGAACACTGGAGGTTCCGTGGCCAAGGGCTACTGGGTCAGTGCCTACCGCACCATTTCAGACCCTGAGAAGCTGGCTGCCTACAACAAGCTGGCCGGTCCGGCCGTCCAGGCCGGGGGCGGGCGGCTCCTCGTCCGTGGCGGTCGGGTCGTCGCACACGACGCTGGAATCGCCGAGCGCACTGTCCTGATCGAGTTCGACAGCTTTGAACAGGCCCTCGCGGCACACGAGAGTGAGGCCTACCAGGAGGCGCTGGTCGCTCTCTCCGACGGCGTCGAGCGCGACTTCCGCATCATCGAAGGCATCGACTGACCCGGGGGCCCAGTCGGCGACCTGCCCGGGGTCCAGCAGGAACGACGGCCGCTGCGCGCCCGTGACCTGTGTCTGGCACTCGATCTCCCGGTGCCGCCCAAGCACGTCGAAGGCACCCGCGGGAAGCTCAAACGCCTGGTCGGCCTCGGATTCCTCGACGAGAGCGAACCCGGATTGTTCGCACAGCCCCGCCCATAGGCACGCACGGCCCCCGCCGACCAGTGACCCTGATCAAAACCAAGGCGCAAAACGGTCGAAGACTCGCTTATTGCCCTCTCAGTGCCCGACGCCGACCAGGCCAGGCGCCAGCGTGTTTGCCTGGGTCATACCCCCAGGTCCTCCGTCACGGGCAGGCACTCGGCGAGCAGGTCGACGACGTCGCGCCAGGCTCGCTGCGCGTGCTGTGGGTGGTAACCGGCGCCGGGGACCATGGGGTGGTCGACCGGCGGGTGGTGGAAGGCGTGCAAGGCGCCGCCGTAGACCGCGAGGCGCCCCACGCCTGCGAGATGTCCAGGCGGGCGTGCGCGTTCACCAGATCGGCGACCGCCTCGTTCAGCAGCACGATCGAGAAGTGCTTGTTGGCGACGTACGACAGCTCGTGCCCGCTCACGCCGGGGATGTGCCGGGCGGCCTCGTACGGGCCTATGTTGGTGCCCTTGACGAAGGTGACGATCACGTACCGGCCCAGGGGGTCGGTGAGCTTGGGCTCGTTCCCCGACGGCGGGCCGAAGCGGCGCCACCACTCCACCCAGTACGCGGTCCGGGCCACGATCCCCATCAGGGAACGCTCCGGCATTCTCGCCTTGATCTCCTGCTTCAGCCGCTTCGCCGAGGGCCGCTGACCGTCAGCCCGAAATGCCTTCAGCGACGGGATGCCCGTTTCCGGATCGATGACCAGGCCGTCGTTCTCCGGGTAGCCGGCGTCCGCCGCAGCGGCGGCGCCGCGCAGCTTGTCCTCCAGCTGCCGGCGGAAGAACTTCGCATCGAACTCGGCGCTCTCGCCCGGCTCGGCGAGGCCGACCTCCACCAGGTAGGACCCCAGCGTCTCCTGGACGACCTCCCAGGCCAGCAGCTGCTCGGACCAGTCGGCGTACTCCTCCGAGCCGACCACCGCGACGTCGCCGGTGCGCAGTTCCTCGGCGAGCGCGGTGAAGACCATCGCCTCGAAGTGCTTGCGGACGAACTGCCCGGTCCGGGTCTTGTCGACCACGGCCTTGCGCCAGTTCTGGGTGGCGAAGGAGATGTCGACCTCCTTGCCCTCCTCGTGGAAGGCGGTGATGTACTCGCCGCGGGCCGCCTGGTGGCGCTGGGCGTGCGCGAGGGCGTCCAGCACCCGGCTGTCCTCGCTGGTCCCGGTGAACTTCAGCTTGTCGTTGTCGGCCAGGTCGAACATCACCGCCCGGTCCCGGCCGATCTGCCCGTACAGCAGCACTTCCCAGAAGTTGCCGTGATGGGCAGAGACCTTCTCGATCTGCTCGTACTGCTTCGCGAACCCACCGAAGCCCTCCACCGCGCGGGTGACCGCGCCGAACCCGCCGGCCTGCACCACCTGGGCCTTCACCAGGGCGAGGACCGCCGGGGAGACCCTGCCCTCCAGCCGCGTCGCGACCTCGTCCACCGACGCCTCCTCGTCCAGACCCGCCAGGGCCTGGCGGACCTCGGCGGTCATGGCCGCGGCCTTCGTGAGCGCCTCTGGGCCGGGCCGCCCTCGTCGATGTGCTTGAGCACCGTGCGGTAGTTCCCGATCAGGGCCTCGACGATCTCCCGCTCGGCGAGGCGGATCTCCTCCAGCTCCGCCTTGGCCTTCTTGATCTTCGTCGCCACGCGCTTGCAGAACATCGTCGCTAGGTCGTCCCGCACCCGCATCCTCGCCTTGTGCGTCAGGGCCGCGACGAGCGCGATGCGTTTGACGGGGACGAAGTCCCGCAGCTCCGAGGCATCCGCCGCGTCCGCCTCTCCGGCAAAGTCGGTGATCTTCCCCGCGGCGACTCCGTCCATCCACACATCGGTGTCGCCCAGCTCGTCCAGCCATTCCAGACGCTTGGTCAGGTTCTTGAAGTGCGACCAGGTCGGGCCCTGCGCGGGCTTCTTCAGCCGGTTGAACAGCGTCGTCCCGTCGCTGTCGCGCTCCTCCAGCAGCCGCATGAGCCCCGCCCGCTGAGCGGCGCTCATGCGGTCGTGCATACCCGCGCGGATCGAGGCGTTCACCTCGGTGCGGATCTTCGAGGCCATCTTGTCGAAGGTGGAGAACCCCGGCAGCT
>JAWWOY010001064.1:0-2666 GCA_033851195.1 Kribbellaceae bacterium
TTTAGAGGGGTTTGAAGGAGGCGAGGTCTAGGGAGAGGGCGCCGGCCTCGTCGGAGGCGGCGAGGTCGACGGTGGCGGTGATGCGCCAGTCGTGGTTGCCGTCCGGGTCCTCGATGATCTGCTGGACCTCCCAGTAGCCGGGGTGTTCCTCGACCATGAACAGGGACGGGCCGCGGGCCGATGGGCCGGTGCCCAGTGTTTCGTGCTCGGCGTAGTAGGCGGTGCCGGCTTCGGCCCAGCGGCCGGCGTCCCAGCCGGACTCGGCGTCCAGTTGGCCGAGCTCGGCCCAGCGGTGCAGGGCGACCAGTTCGACCCGGCGGAACATCGCGTTGCGCACCAACACCCGGAATGCCCTGCTGTTGAGGGTGATCCGGCGCGGTCCCTGGGGTACGGGCGCCGCGATCTCGGGAGTGGTCGGGTTGGTGAGTTCCTCCCACTCGTCGAGCAGGCTGGAGTCGGTCTGCCGGACCACCTCGCCGAGCCACTCGATCAGATCGGTGAGCTCCTCGGTGTGCTTGTGCGGCGGGACCGTCTGGCGCAACGCCTTGTAGGCATCGCTCAGATAGCGCAGCACAACCCCCTCGGAGCGGGCCAGGCCGTAGTACGCGATGAACTCGCCGAACGTCATCGCCCGCTCGAACATGTCCCGTACGACGGACTTCGGCGACAGCCCCGCTTCGGCGATCCACGGATGGGTACCGCGGTACATCTCGAGCGTCGCGGTGAGCAGTTCGTCCAGCGGCTTCGGCCAGGTGATCTCGTCGAGCAGCTCCATCCGCTCCTCGTATTCGATGCCGTCGGCCTTCATCCCGTTGACGGCCACACCCTTGGCATGGTGCAGCTGCGACAGCAGCACGGCCCGCGGGTCCTCCAGCGTCGCCTCGACCACCGACACCACGTCCAGCGCGTACGTCGGATCCTCGGAATCGAGCAGGTCCAGCGCCGCCAGGGCGAAGGTGGACAGCGGCTGGTTCAGCGAGAAGTCTTTCTGCAGATCCACCGTGAGGCGGAGCGTCCGGCCGTTCTCGTCCGGCTCGTCGAGTCGCTCGACCACCCCTGCGGTCAGCAGGGTCCGGTAGATCTGGATCGCCCGGCGGATCAACCGGATCTGCGCCTTGGAGTCCTCGTGGTTGTCCTGGAGCAGGTGCCGCATGCTGGCGAAAGCATCACCGTCGCGGGCGATCACGTTCAGCAGCATGGCGTGGCTGACCCGCATCCGTGACGCCAGCGGTTCCGGCTCGGCCGCGACCAGGCGATCGAAGGTGTCCTCACCCCAGGTGACGAAACCCTCGGGCGGCTTCTTGCGTTGGACCCTGCGGATCTTCTTCGGGTCGTCGCCGGCCTTGGCGAGGTTCTTCACGTTCTCCACCACGTGGTCCGGCGCCTGGACGACAACCGTGCCGGAGGTGTCGTACCCCGCCCTGCCCGCGCGACCGGCGATCTGGTGGAACTCGCGCGCCTTGAGGATGCGCTGTCGCCGGCCGTCGTACTTGCTGAGGGCGGTCAGGACGACGGTACGGATCGGGACGTTGATGCCTACGCCGAGGGTGTCCGTACCGCAGATCACCTTCAGCAGACCGGCCTGGGCCAGCTGCTCGACCAGGCGGCGGTACTTCGGCAGCATGCCCGCGTGGTGCACGCCGATGCCGTGTTTCACCAACCGCTGCAGGGTTTTGCCGAAGCCCGGGCTGAAGCGGAAGTGCCCGATCAGCTCGGAGATCTTGTCCTTCTCCTCACGGGTGCAGACGTTGATGCTGGTCAGCGCCTGGGCCCGTTCCAGCGCCGCGGCCTGGGTGAAATGCACGACGTACACGGGGGACTGGTGCGTCATGATCAGCTCGTCGAGCGTCTCGTGCAGCGCGGTGGTGACGTACTTGTAGACCAGCGGAACGGGCCGGTCGGTGGAGCTGACGATCGCGGTCGGGCGGCCGGTACGCCGGGTCAGGTCGATCTTGAACCGGGCGACATCGCCGAGCGTCGCGGACATCAGGATGAACTGCGCGTCCGGCAACTCCAGCAGCGGCACCTGCCAGGCCCAGCCGCGGTCCGGCTCGGAGTAGAAGTGGAACTCGTCCATCACGACCTGGCCGACGTCGGCCCGGGCGCCTTCGCGCAGGGCGATGTTGGCGAGCACCTCGGCGGTGCAGCAGATGATCGGCGCGCCGGCGTTGACCGAGGCGTCGCCGGTCAGCATGCCGACCTTGTCCGCGCCGAAGATCTCACAGAGGGCGAAGAACTTCTCCGACACCAGGGCCTTGATCGGTGCGGTATAGAAACTGCGCCGCCCCTGGGCCAGCGCGGCGAAGTGCGAGCCGGTCGCGACCAGGCTCTTGCCGGAGCCGGTCGGGGTGGACAGGATCACGTTCGATCCCGTCATCACCTCGATCAGCGCCTCCTCCTGCGCCGGGTACAGCGAGATGCCCTGTCGGCCCACCCAGGTGGCGAAGGCGTCGTACAGGGCATCGGCGTCAGTGGAGCCGGGCAGCTGATCCGTAAGTGTCATCCCCTCCATCCTCCCGCATACCCGCTGCGTCCGAAGAACCTTGGGTCATAGCGCAAGTTTCTTCGGACGCAACGGATGCAGCGAGTCAGGTGGTTCAGCGGATCTTGGCGGCCGGAACGCCTGGCTTCTCGTTGGTCCAGCCGGAGGCGAGGACGACGTCGCC
>JAWWOY010000446.1:0-5607 GCA_033851195.1 Kribbellaceae bacterium
AGCTCGGGTACGACGACCCCGCCGTGACGGGTCACTCGATCGAGTTCCGGATCAACGCCGAGGACCCGGGCCGCGGCTTCCTGCCGGCCCCCGGCACCCTGACCCGCTGGCACGCGCCGTCGGGTCCGGGCATCCGGCTGGACGGCGGCTACGACCAAGGCGAGACCGTGCCCGGCGCGTTCGACTCGCTGGTGGCCAAGCTGATCGTGTCCGGCCGCGACCGCACCCAGGCACTGGAGCGGTCCCGCCGCGCGCTGAAGGAATTCGTCGTCGAGGGCATGCCGAGCGCCGTACCGTTCCATGCGGCCGTCGTCGACGACCCGGCCTTCATCGGTACGACGGACGGCGGCTTCTCCGTCCACACCCGCTGGATCGAGACCGAGTTCGCCAACTTGATCCCCCCGTACGACGGCCCCGCCGAAAGCGCGGAGGAAGCCGGTCGGGAGAGGGTCACGGTCGAGGTCGGCGGCAAGCGGCTCGAGGTTGTCCTGCCTGCCGGACTGGGGGCAGCCGCGAGCGCCGGGGTCGGCGCGACGAAGAAGCCGGCGCGTCGGTCGGGTGGCGGCGGCAAGGGCGCGGCCGCGTCCGGCGACTCGCTCACCTCGCCGATGCAGGGCACCATCGTCAAGATCGCCGTCGAGGAAGGCGCGACCGTGGCCGCGGGCGACCTGATCGTGGTGCTCGAGGCGATGAAGATGGAGCAGCCGCTGAACGCCCACAAGGCCGGCACCGTGACCGGCCTGACCGCCGAGGTAGGCGCCACCGTCGCCGCCGGCGCCGTGATCTGTGAACTGAAGGATTAACAGTAGATTCTCAGGCGGACGCTGTAGCTTCTGTCCAGGAATTCCCGTTTGCGGGTCGCCGCGAGGTGAGGAGAGCTCTGCATGTCCAAGAAGACCCACCAGCAGCAGGTCGCGCAGCGTAAGGCCCAGCGCCAGGCGGAGCGACAGGCCGAGCGGGAGCGCCAGCGGCGAATGCTGACCATCACCATCACCGCGATCGTT
The DNA here is from genome assembly GCA_033851195.1 of Kribbellaceae bacterium. Lineage (GTDB taxonomy): Bacteria > Actinomycetota > Actinomycetes > Propionibacteriales > Kribbellaceae > Kribbella. The sequence continues at coordinate 1,005 of JAWWOY010000446.1, forward strand.
TCGGTGGTGGTCGTGATCGTCGGGGTCTTCTTCATCGCAGCCAACACCGGCGGCAACTCCACGCCTGCGGCCGGCAGCACGCCGTCCACCTCGGCGCCGACCTCGCTGCCGTCGACGGCCGGGCCGGACGACAAGCCCAAGTCGATCCCGACTGCACTCGCCCCGGCACCGAAGCGGGCGACGCCGCTACCCGCCGAGGTGGACTGCAGCTACAAGACCTCCACCCAGGCGGCCAGCAAGAAGGTGAACCTGCCGGCCAACGGGAAGACCAAGGCCAGCGGCACCTCGCCGGTAACCCTCAACACCTCGGTCGGCGATCTGCACTTCAAGCTGGACAGCAGCCTGGCCCCGTGTGCGGTCAAGAGCTTCCTCAGCCTGGTCGGACAGAAGTACTTCGACGGCACCAGTTGCCACCGGTTGACGGTGGGTGCGGGACTGCAGGTGCTGCAGTGCGGGGACCCCAGCGGCACCGGCAGCGGCGGACCGGGCTACAGCTTCGCCGACGAGGTCTACCCGACGCTGAAGTACGGTCGCGGGATCCTCGCGATGGCAAACGCCGGCGCGAACACCAACGGCAGCCAGTTCTTCATCGTGTACGGCGATGGCTCCGCGCTGACGCCGGCGTACACGGCCTTCGGGACCGTCGACGAGCCCAGCCTGAAGCTGATCGACAAGGTCGCCAACGCAGGCGTACAGCCCGGCGCCAGCCCCGGCGATGGCGCGCCCGTGACCCCAGTGAAGATCCTGACCGCCACCGCCGCGAGCTGACGTCGGACTAGGCCAGGTCGCCGTACTTGCTGCGGGGCCAGGCGAGCAGGGCTTCGATCTGCACCATGCCGGATTGCTCAAGGAGCTGCACGGGCCCGTCGGCGAAGTGGAACAGCCCGGTGGCGGGATCGCGCGCCTCGGTCCAGGCGCGGTCGGCGTACGCCTGCATCGTGTCCTTGTAGCTGGGGTCAGGGGCCACCGAGTCGAGGATCAGCAGGTTCTTGAAGTAGATCGAGTTGAACCTGGTCGGCTGCTTCCAGAGCCGGTCGTCATTGCCGTAGAAGGCCAGTGAAGCTTTGGCCAGGTTGCGCGCGTCGGTTAGGTACTTCCGGTCGCCCGTTGCCTTGTACAACAATGTGCCGGCACCGAGCATGACGCCCTGGTTGTAGCTCCATTGGGTCTTCTCGACGTTGCCGGCCAGATCGATGTGGTCCCAGTACAGACCGTTCGGGGCCAGCATGCACTTCTGGGTCCAGGCGTACATCTTCTTCGACCAGTCCAGGTACGACCGGTCGCGGGTGAGCAGGTAGAGGTGCGCGCCAAGCTCGGCGCCCGGTCCGTTGGAGATCGTGTTGCGGTCCTGGCTCCACGGCGCCTGGGTCCAGAAGACACCACCTGAGCAGGGATGGGTGGCGTCGTTGTCCCAGCCGTGCACGACCAGGGCGAAGATCTCCTTCGCCCTCGCCAGGGAGGAAGCGTCGCCGGTCCGCTGGTAGTTCTGGATCAGGTTGAGGCCGATCCACTCGTTGTCGTCATAGAACTTGTCGCCACCTTGGCCCAACGGCGGCCGCACGTACGAGTCGTAGCCCGTCGGCGTGGTCGTCGCGTTCCAGTACGGCTTGTAGCCGTCAAGACGCTTACTAGCCTCGCTGGACCACGTGCGCCCGACACCTGGGATACCAGCCAGGTTCTCCGCGGCGATCGAGGCCTGCGAGTACGGCCAGACGTAGGAGTACGGGTTCTGCTGCGTGTTGGGGTACTCCTCGAGCAGCAACCCCTGCCCGGCGTCGAAGTACTGGTCCAGGGCCTGGTACGACGCCGCGGCCCGATCAGCTGGACTGGATCCGTTCACGGACGCCTCTGCGGCGGGGGCATGCAGTGAGGCGAGCACCGCCACAGCGAGCATCCCACTGACGAGTGTTCTGGTTGATATGACCAATCTTGTGCGCATCGACCTTGGCTCCTCTGGGCGGGGACTGACATCGATGTCACGTTCTATCCGCCCAGCAAATCACCGTCAATGCCTCGCGACGCGCCGATTCCCGATGGCAGGAACCAGCCATCGGGAATCGGCACCTGATATGACAACCTTCTCAGGATGAATCAGACTGCTAGAAGTAGAACCAGTTCGAGCGCAGCTTCAGCTTCGACCGCACCTGTTCGCCGGTCAGCACCTTCGTACCGGTCGACCCGACGACTCTGACCGACAGGACCCTCCCACCGCCGGGTCCGACCCCGGTCCTCCTGGTCACCGTCATGGTGCGCACCGCCCCCACCCCGAGGGTCGCCTGCAACGTGGCGCTCGTCCTGCTCGTCGTCCAAGGGACGCTGGGGTTCCTGTTGCCCGGGTAGGCATCCCAAATGTCCGCCTTCATCACCTGGTACGGCACACCACCGGCCGCCGTGGCGCCTCCGTTCGACGAGGAGAACTCGGCCATGATGGGTGTGTTGCGGTAGAGCCGGATCTGGCCCGCCGTGGCCCTGATGGCCGCGTTGGTCGTCGCCACCTCAGAGCCCCAGCCGGCGTACACCTGGCAGGCGGTCGTGTTGCATAGGTCGTACCCGCGTGACCCGGCCCTGCTCCGGTGATAGACCGCATAGGTGCGCGCGGCAACAGCCTGCGCCTGAAGAGCGGCCGCACGCCAGCTCGACGGGGATTCTCGTGGCACGACGCCCCGCAGATAGGTCTCCAACGGCAGATAGTTGATCGTGTCGAAGTGTGCGCCCGTAATGTCCAGGGTCCGCAATGAGCCGCGGTACCCGACCTGGCTGCCGCTCGGCAGGATCAGCGCTATCACCGCCGGCCCTTCGAACTGCCCTGCGCCTTTGAAGGACGTCCGGCCATCCGGCGCCTTCCAGACCGTCCAGGTCCGCTTCGTCGCGTCGTAGGATTTCAGCTGGGTGCCGTGGTCGCCGTACGGGTCGAGGGACCAGCGGTACTTCGAGGCCGAGCGAGGCAACGTCCAGACCTTGCCGGCGCTGACATCGCGGACTCGCAGGTTGTAGGCGACGGCGACCAGTAAACCGTCGGTGGTGTCGGCGTTGATCCGGATGCGGATCGTTCCGGCGGCTTTGCCGACCGCCGTGCCCGGGTAGTAGAAGTCGAGGATCTGCTTCGCGGACTTGCCCGCGATCGCAGCGCCCTGGGCGCCGTACTGGGACATGCCGCGGCCGTGTCCGTAGCCGCGGCCCTGAATCGTACTCGTTGCTTGCTGCATCGTGGCGGCCGCCTGTGCGACCGCGCTGGTCAGGCTCGCGGCGACGGTTGTCAGGATTGCGGCCGCGGCAACTGCACGACGGCCATTCACGGTTGCGCTCGGTAGGTCACGGACACTGCTCCGGTTCGCGTGGTCAAGGTGATCCAGCCGTGCTGGAAGGTCTGCCTGATCCCGCCGGTCACCGCGTTTGCGGCGAAGGTCGGCAGGCCGAGCCGCGACGACTCCGCGCCGAGAGCCCCATATTTCCGGGAGATCAGCCCGTACACCGGGTGCGCGCCGGTCGCCGTCGACCAGTACAGCGCGCCACCCTGGAAGGGCTGTACGCGACTGCTGCTGACCCGCCCGACGCGAAGCTCGCCCCTCGGAAGGCCGAGCACCGCGCTCACCGCGGGCTGACGGTACCGGGCCCGGAACGCGCCGGCGGTCGAATGGGTGCCGGTGGCAACGGACCAGTAGAGATCGCGTGACCCGAACCAAGTGGCGCGGCCGGTCCGGAACGGATGCTCACCGAAGAAGGGCTGCCCGATCTTCGGGTACCCACCGAGCGTCTGCGCGTACCGATAGATCTCGGTCAACACCGACTTGCCCATCAGGGTATTGACTCGTTGCCTCAGCCAGCCGAGCCGTTGGTAGACATAGATGCCCGGGCACGCCGTCGACCCGGCGTCCCGGTGGCCTGACACTGTGTTCAATGTCTTGCCACTCAGCACCACCGTGGCGAGCGGCGAACGATAGTTGCCGTCCAACTTCCAGGCGATGGTCCGGGCCGCCGACTCCATCATCGCAGCGGTCGGCGTGGCCGTCTCGAAGTTGCCGATCAGCGAGATACCGAACGAGTTAGTGTTGTACCCAAGGGTGTGCGCACCGATCACCGGGAACTGCATCCCGCCGTACCGGCCCTCGAAGACCCGGCCGAACTTGTCGACCAGGAAGTTGTAGCCGACATCGCACCAGCCGCGGCTCTTCACGTGGTAGGCGTAGATGCCGCGGACCATCGCCGGGACCTGCGCCCGGGTGTAGCTGTTGCGATCGACCGTGTGATGGACGATCGTCGCCAGCACGGTCGAGCTGTACCTCGGCTTGGTGCAGGCCGCGCCGTTATAACTGCGCAGGCTCTCGTCCGCTCCCCAGCCGTGCCGGGTGATGATGGCCGGCATGCCGGCCGGCGCCGGACTGGCCGTCGACGCCGCGCTCAGCCCGGGCTGGGCTGCCGCTGCCGCCATGACCTGCGGGGCCGCGTCGCTGGGGCTGGTTCCGGGGTTGATCAGAGCCACCTTCGCGCCGCGCACCGTCGTACCGTCGAGTGTTGTCAGGGAGGCCTCGACGCCGTTCGCCGTTCCTACCCAGAACGGTTCGGTACCAGACCTTGCTCGGCCTTCCTGCGCCGGATCCGGGCC
>JAWWOY010000003.1:0-29174 GCA_033851195.1 Kribbellaceae bacterium
TGCCGGTGGGGTAGTCGACGTAGGCGAGGCCGAAGCGCGGGGCGTAGCCGTAGGCCCATTCGAAGTTGTCCAGCAGGGACCAGGCGAAGTAGCCGGCCAGCGGGGCGCCTTGTTCGACCGCGCGGACGCAGGCGGCCAGATGCCCTTCCAGGTAAGCGGTTCGCTCCACGTCGTCGACGTTGAAGTTCGCGTCGGGGGTGTCGACGAAGGCCGAGCCGTTCTCGGTGACGTAGATCTTCTCGGCGCTGTATTCCTTGGTGAGGCGAAGCAGCAGTTCCTCCAGGCCGGCCGGGCGCACCTCCCAGTCGAGCATCGTGTGCTGGACCCCCGGTACGTCGAGCTGGCGGAATCCCAGCAGGGGAACGGATTCGTCCGCGGTGATGATCTGGCGGAAGTAGTAGTTCAGGCCGATGAAGTCCGTCGGCGCGGCGATCACCTCGGCATCACCCGGCTGCTCGGGCAGTTCGACGCCGTACTGCTCGACCATGTCGGCCGGGAAGCCGCGGCCGTGGACCGGGTCGAGCCACCAGCGGTTGATGTGGCCGTCAGCGATCTGCGCCGCGCGGATGTCCGCCGGGCTGTCGCTGGCCGGCTCGCACGGACTGAGGTTCACCACCAGGCCGATCGAGGCCGGCTCCGGCGTCGAGGCCCGCAGTGCCGCCGTCCCGAGACCGTGGGCCAGCAACAGGTTGTACGACGCTCGCACGGCGATGGCCGGGTCGGTGATCCCAGGCGCCATCCGGCCCTCCCAGTGTCCGATCCAGGCGGAGCACAGGGGCTCGTTCAGGGTGACCCAGTCGCGGACGCGATCACCGAGTCGCGCGCCGACTACGGCGGCGTACTCGGCGAAACGGTACGCGGTGTCGCGGTTCTCCCAGCCACCGAGATCCTGCAGCGCCTGCGGCAGATCCCAGTGGTACAAGGTGACGAACGGTTTGATGCCCTCGGCAAGCAATCCGTCGACCAGGCGGTCGTAGTAGTCCAGGCCGGGCGCGTTCACAGCGCCGGAGCCGGTGGGGATCACCCGTGGCCAGGCGATCGAGAAGCGGTATGCGTCCACGCCGAGCTGCTTCAGCAGGTCGATGTCCTCGGGCCAGCGGTGGTACGAGTCGCAGGCGACGTCACCCGTGTCGCCGTTGTCGATCACACCGGGCACCCGGCAGAACGTGTCCCAGATGGACGGCAACCGGCCGTCGGCATCGATCGCGCCTTCGATCTGGTACGCCGAGGTGGCGGTACCCCAGACGAAGTCCTGCCGGAGCGGGGAAAGCTCGACCATCAGTGACCCCCAAGGGGTAGAAGGGCAGTTTTTTCAAAGGATAGTTGAAGCCCTGAACTCCCAACAACGGGAGCGGGCTTCCGCAGTCGCGAGCAGCTCAGCGGGAGGCGATACCGGCAGGCGGCGAAATGCGGGAGGATGCGGCGCCACCCTCGCGGAGGAGGCGTAGTACGGGCAGGGTGGCGGCGCCGAGGGCGACGGCGTCCCGGCCGAGCTCGCACAGCTCGATGGAGACCTGGGCGTACGGCTGGTGGAGGGCGTGGCGGCCGACGGCCTCGCGGAGCTCGGGGAGGTAGCGCTCCCCCAGCAGCAGGCCGGACCAGCCGCCGAGCACGATCCGCTCGGGGTTGAAGAGGTTGACCAGATTGGCGAAACCGGCCCCTAGATAGCCGATGGTGTCCTCGACCACCTGGGCCGCGACTTCCGACGTACCGACCGAGTCGAGCAGGCCGATGAAGGCGGCTTCCTCGTCGCCGCCTTCGGCGCTTCGACCTTCGTTCGCGAGCTGGAACCGCTCGAGCACGCCCTCGGCGCCGACGTAGGCCTCCAGGCATCCTTCGGCGCCGCACCTGCACCGACGGCCGCCGTACACGATGGTGGTGTGGCCCCACTCGCCCGCACTGCTGCGGGTGCCGCGGTAGCTCAGGCCGCCGGTGACAAGCGCGGCGCCGACACCGGAGCCGACGAGCGCGACAACCGCGTCGGTTGCGCCCCGGCCGGCGCCGAACCACATCTCGGCCTGACCGAGCGTGTTCGCGCCGTTGTCGACCTGGATCGGGATGTCCGTGCCCGCCGCGAGCATGGCTCCCAGCGGTACGGCGTCCCAGCCGAGCGTCTGGGCATGAACCACCGCGTCGACAGGTCCTTCGACCACGCCGGCGACGGCCACACCGAGCCCAAGGATCTGCGCGGACTCCACCCCGGCCTGCTCGATCACAGCGGCAAGCCCCTGCAGCACGTGGCTGACGGCCTGAGCCGGATCGGGCGCGGCCGTCTCGATCGGGTAGACGACGGTGGCGAGCACCTTCATCGCCAGATCGAAGAGTTCGACCCGGACCCGGGTCTCCCCGACCTCGGCGCCGACGACGTACCCGAAGGTCGGCGCGACCCGGAGCAGCACCCGCGGGCGGCCGCCGTCTGACTCGACCGAGCCGGCCTCCTCGACGATGCCCTCGTCCAGCAGTTCGCCGACCAGGTTGCTCACACTCGCCGCGCTCAGCGAAGTCTGGTGGCCGAGCTGATAGCGACTCAACGGCCCGTCGCGGTAAATGCTGGTCAGGATCACGGAGCGGTTGGATCGCCGCATATCGCGCACCGTCGTCCGCCGTACGTCCATCTTCCGTCGCCCCGCCTAGTTCGTTCGCGCGCAGTCTGCTGGAATCGGGCCCACCCGGCTCCCATCATGCACCAGCCGTGGACTTCTGGCGTGGTAGCCGGCCAGCGCGCCCGACTTCATACGAGTTGTGAACTTAGTAGTGATTCGTTATCGCACCGTGATTGACGTGAGTTGGCCCACTCGGCTTCACTCTACGGAACCGCTTCCGAAACCGGTTCCGTACCTGAGCGTCATGGTCCGGAAACACACACCCCGACCGCCCGAGGGGAGTTCCAGTGTCGATCACCATCGCCGACGTCGCCGCGCGTGCCGGAGTCAGCAAGACCACCGTCTCGCGCGTCCTCAACGGCAAGGGCGAGCTCGACATGCGCACCGCGGAGCGGGTTCGCCAGGTCATCGCCGAGCTCGGCTATGTGCCGAGCGCGCGAGCCGTCGGCCTGGCCCGCGGCCGGACCCGGATCGTCGGCATGCTCGTCCCCTCCCTGACCTGGCCGTGGATGGGCGAGGTGCTGCAGGGTGCGGTCGACGTGGTCGAGACCGAGGGCTACGGCCTGCTGCTGTTCACCTGCAACCGCGGCGAGGAGTCGATGCAGCAGTTCGCCTCGCAGGTCTCGGCCCAGTCCTTCGACGGGCTGCTGGTGATCGAGCCGGAAGGCACGCTCGCTTACATCGAGCAGTTGCACGCCCGCGGTCTGCCGGTGGTCCTGATCGACGACCGCGCCAAGCAGCCGCTCTTCCCGTCGGTCGCCACCACGAACAGGGCCGGCGGCGAGGCCGCCGCCCGGCATCTCCTCGAACTCGGCCGCCGGCACCCGCTCGTCGTCACCGGCGTGGGCTGGTTCGGCTGCACCCACGAACGTCTGGACGGCTTCCGCGACACCTACGCGGCGGCCGGTATCGAGCTGGACCCACGGCTCGTCTTCGAAGGCGACTTCACCCATGACGCCGGACGCCGCGGCGTCCAGTACGCGCTCGACGAAGGGCTCGAGTTCGACTCGATCTTCGCGCATAACGACCTGTCCGCCGGCGGTGCCATCCAGACCGTCCGGGAGTCCGGGCGGAACGTGCCGGCCGACGTGTCGGTGGTCGGGTTCGACGACATCCCCTATGCCCAGCACACCGAACCGCCGCTGACCACGGTGCATCAGCCGATGCGCCAGATGGGCCAGGCGGCGGCCCGGATGCTGATGGGCTACTTCGGTGGGCAACCGCTGCCCGAGGAGCCCAAAGTGCTGCCCACAACGCTGATCGTGCGCAGCTCAACCGCCCCCACGTCAGCCAACCACCCGTAGCAGCTCAACCGCCCCCGCGTCAGCCAGCCACCCGTTAGTGGTCGGCGGGCAACGTAACTCTGCCCGTACCTCGCCGCCCGACACCGATACCGATCTGTTAGCGCTGCGGAGATTCCCATGAGAGCGCTTCCACGGCACGATGCGTAGGCCACCGGCTCCACCAGATAGTCATCCGCCAAACAAAGTTGGACCGATCACAGGAGGAACGATGCGAGCTCGACGCTCAGTCGCGCTAGCCCTCACGGGCGTGCTCGCGGCAGTCACACTGGCTGCCTGTAGTAACGGGCAAGCGAACAACACCGCCAACTCGGGCGGCAGCACCGCGACGGTGCTGAACATCGGCATGCCGAACGGGCCGCAGACGGAGAACCACAACCCGTTCCTCGGATCGTCGTCCGGCGCCTCGCTGGGCTATCGCTGGATGATCTACGAACCGCTGGTAATGATCAACGGGATCAAGCCGACCGAGCCCGGCAAGCCGTGGCTGGCCACCGAGTGGAAGTGGTCGGACAACTACACCAAGATCTCGTTCACCATCCGGGACGGTGTCACCTGGTCCGACAACCAGCCGATGACCGCCGAGGACGTCGCCTACTCGTTCCAGCTGCGCAAGGACAACCCGGGCCTCAACTCGGACGCGATCCCGTACGGCACCATCACCCAGAGCGGCAGCAAGGTCGACCTGACCTTCACCAAGTCGCAGTTCGTCAACCAGTCGAAGATCCTGACCGTGTTCGTGGTGCCGAAGCACCTCTGGTCGACGCTCAAGGACCCGAGCACCGACACGATCAAGAACCCGGTAGGCACCGGCCCGTACAAGCTGAAGTCGTTCACCCCGCAGACCACCACGCTGGAACTGCGCGACAAGTACTGGCAGCCGCTGCCGAAGGTGAAGGAGCTGCGCTACACGTCGTACAACGACAACAACGCGCAGACCACCGCGCTGGCCAACGGCGAATCCGAATGGAGCTTCGTTTTCGTCCCGAACTACAAGGCGGTGTACGTCGCAAAGGACCCGGCGCACCACAAGCTCTGGTTCCCGGCGAACCTCGGTATCCACGGGCTGTGGATCAACACCACCAAGAAGCCGTTCGACAACCCGGCGCTGCGCCGTGCGATGAACCTGGTGATCAACCGCGACGACATCTTCCAGCAGGGTGAGGCGGGCTACTTCTACCCGAAGATCGACAGCGTCACCGGCATCCCGACCCCGGCCGGTGACTCGTTCATCGCCCCGGAGTTCAAGGACAAGTTGCACGCGGTCGACCTGGACGCGGCCAAGAAGGAGCTGACGGATGCCGGCTTCAAGCTCGAGGGCAACACCCTGAAGGACAGCACCGGCAAGCCCGTCACGATCACGCTGACGGACCCGGCCGGCTGGTCGGACTACATCACCGACCTCGAGATCATCAAGGACAACCTTTCCACGATCGGGATCAAGGCGACCGTCGACAAGGCCAACCAGGACGCCTGGTTCAAGGCGCTGGACGAGGGCAACTTCGATGCCGCGATGCACTGGACCAACGGTGGCGCGACGCCGTACGACATCTACCAGAACATCATGGACGGCAAGATCCTGAAGCCGGTCGGCAAGGGCGGCGTGAGCGGCAACTACGGCCGCTTCAACAACGCCGAGGCGACCAAGGCGCTGGACGCCTACGCCAACGCCACCGATGACGCGGCCCGCACCACGGCGCTGACCACGCTGCAGAAGATCATGGTCGACCAGATGCCGATGATCCCGACCTCGGCGTCCAACGTCGGCGGCTTGTACAACACCAAGAACTGGGTCGGCTGGCCGGACGAGCAGAACCAGTACGCGCCGGCCCAGCCGACGCAGCAGAACGCTCTGCAGATCGTCCTGAATTTGAAGCCCGCAGGCGCCTGAGAGTGTGTGCCGCGCCCGGGACCCCACCACCTGGGGGTTCCGGGCGCGGTGCCCTGAGTAGAACCAGCTTAGGAGTCAGGTAAATGACGGCTACCCAGACAGATCCCGTGACCACGGACGACGTGGTCCTCGAGGCCGAGGGCCTCACCAAACACTTCCCGGTACGACGTGGTCTGCGCGACCTGTTCACCAGGGATCGCAAGGCAGTACACGCAGTCGACGACATCCGGCTGACCCTGCGCCGGGGCCGGGTGACCGCCCTGGTCGGCGAGTCCGGCTCGGGCAAGTCCACGGTCGCGCGACTGATGGCACAGCTCTACCCCCGCACCGCCGGCGACATCCGGCTGCACGGCAAATCGGTCACCGTTCACGGCGGCCGCAAGTTCCGCGCGTACTGCCGCCAGGTGCAGATGATCTTCCAGGACCCGTTCGCCTCGCTGAACCCGGTACACACCGTGCGCTATCACTTGACCCGGGCGTTGCGGATCCACGGCAACGCGGGCAAGGGTGCCGCGGCACTGGAGCAGAACCTGCGCGACCTGTTGCTCCGGGTGCAACTGACGCCGCCCGAGCGCTACCTGGACAAGTTCCCGCACGAGCTGTCCGGTGGCCAGCGCCAGCGCGTCTCGATCGCACGCGCCCTGGGGGCCGACCCGCAGGCGCTGCTGGCGGACGAGCCGGTGTCGATGCTGGACGTGTCGATCCGGCTCGGCATCCTGAACCTGCTGCGGGACCTGAAGGAACGGCTGGACCTGGCCATCCTCTACATCACCCACGACATCGCGTCGGCCCGCTACTTCGCCGACGAGACCCTGGTGATGTACGCCGGCCGGCTGGTCGAGGGCGGCGACTCCGAGACGGTCACCCAGCACCCGGCTCATCCGTACACCCGGCTGCTGATCGAGAGCGCGCCCGACCCGGACCGGCTGGACCGGGTCGGCGACGCGAGCAGCGCCCCGCAGGACCAGGCCGGGGGCGAACCGCCGAGCCTGATCGCACCGCCGACGGGTTGCCGGTTCCACCCGCGCTGCATCCACGCGATGCCGAAGTGTTCCACCGAGCTGCCGCCGCAGTTCGAACTACCCGTCGTCGAGGTGACCGGTGGCCAAGCCCACTGGGCTGCCTGCTGGCTCTACGAGGAAGGGGCGGCGAAGTGAAATTCCTGCTCCAGCGCCTGGCGTTCTACTTGTTCACCGCCTGGGCCGCGATCACCATCAACTTCTTCATCCCACGGCTGATCCCGGGCGATCCGGTGACGTCGCTGATCAACCGCTACCAGGGCCAGATGAGCACCGACGCGATCCAGTCGCTGTACGTGCTGTTCGGCCTGGACAAGCACGCGAGCATGTGGAGCCAGTACATCGACTACTGGCAGCAGTTGTTCCACGGCGACCTCGGGTTGTCCTTCACCTTCTTCCCGACGCCGGTCTCGGAGATCCTGCGGCAGAGCCTGCCGTGGACGGTCGCGCTGGTCGGGATCACCACCTTCGCCAGCTTCGTCATCGGTACCTCGCTCGGCGTCATCGCCGGGTGGCGCCGCGGCTCCTGGATGGACGGGCTGCTGCCGGCCACCACGTTCCTGTCTTCCATCCCGTACTTCTGGCTCGGGCTGATCGCGATCGCGCTGTTCGCGGGCGAGGGCAGCATCTTCCCGTCGTCCGGCGGGTACGAACCCGGGCTGGTGCCGTCCTGGGACAGCGCCTTCATCGGCAGCGCGATCCAGCACAGCCTGCTGCCGGCCATCACCATCCTGATCTCGTCGGTGAGCGGCTGGATCCTCGGGATGCGGAACATGATGGTGACCGTGGCCTCGGAGGACTACATCACCGTGGCCCACGCGAAGGGCCTGCCGGAGCGCCGGGTGATGGTCGCCTACGCGGCCCGGAACGCACTGCTGCCGAACGTCTCCGGCTTCGCCCTGGCGCTCGGCTTCATCGTCGGCGGCACCCTGCTGGTGGAGATCGTCTTCTCGTACCCCGGCATCGGCTACAACCTCTTCCAGGCGGTCGGTTCCAAGGACTACCCGCTGATGCAGGGCGTCTTCCTGGTGATCACCCTGTCGGTGCTGGTCGCCAACCTGCTGGCCGACGTCGCCTACCTCGCCCTCGACCCCCGCACCCGCAAGGAGGGCTGAGCGATGGCATCCCCTGTGCCCGCCACCACCATGACCACCGTGACCACTGCCGGTACGACGGACGGCCCGGTCATCGAGACCGGCGCGGCCAAGCGGCAGCGGTTGCGCTTCGTCGCCAACCCGAAGGCCGCGACCGGGCTGATCGTGCTCGCCATCTTCATCGTGATCGCCGTCATCGGCCCCTGGATCGCACCGTTCGACCCGTCGGCCCGCAGCAGCGACCTGATCCAGGCGCCGTCCGGCAAACACTGGTTCGGCACCACCCACCTCGGCCAGGACATCTTCAGCCAGGTGCTGGTCGGCACCCGCGGGGTCATGTTCGTGGGCCTGCTGGCCGGCCTGATCGCGACCGCTCTCTCGGTCCTGATCGGGGTCAGCTCCGGCTTCCTCGGCGGTGCCGCCGACGAGGGGCTGTCCGCAGTCTCGAACGTCTTCCTGGTCATCCCGGCACTGCCGCTGATCATCATCGTCGCCTCCACCGTCCCGACCGCGGGTGACCTGATGGTGGCGCTGGTGATCGGCCTGACGTCATGGGCCTGGGGTGCCCGGGTGCTGCGTGCGCAGACCCTGTCGTTACGACGGCGGGACTACGTCGAGGCGGCCCGCGCCACCGGTGAGAGCACCTGGCGGATCATCACCGTCGAGATCCTGCCCAACCTGACCGCCATCATCGCCTCCAGCTTTGTGGGCACCGTGATCTTCGCGGTCATGTCCGAGATCACCTTGGCGTTCATCGGCATCTCGAGCATCTCCGAGTGGAACTGGGGCACCATCCTGTTCTGGGCGCAGAGCCAGCAAGCCCTGGCGCAGGGTGCCTGGTGGTGGTTCGTGCCCGCCGGTCTGGCGATCGCGATCCTCGGTACCGCGCTGTCGCTGATCAACTTCGGCATCGACGAGTTCGTCAGCCCGCGGCTGCGCAGCAGCGGGAAGACCAAGGTGAAGACCGCCGACGGGCACACCGTCCGGATGCGAGTCGGTTTCACCCCGGTGCTCAGCACCGCCGGCGCCACCCCTGTGATCCGCAAGCCGGCCAAGACCGTCGACGAGACAGCCGATGACGAGAGGGGCGCCGTGCGATGAAGCCACCCGTACTGGAGATCAGGAACCTCGACGTCGACTACGGCCTGGGTGACCAGGCCGTGCAGGCGGTCCGCGATGTCACCCTGACATTGCACCGCGGTGAGGTCCTCGGCCTGGCCGGGGAGAGCGGCAGCGGCAAGTCCACCCTGGCGTACGGCATCACCCGCTTGCTGCCGCCGCCTGGCGTGATCAGCGGCGGCTCTGTGATCTACCACCCGCCCGGCGGCGAGCCGTACGACGTGATGAGCCTGACCAACGCCCAACTCCGGGCCTTCCGGTGGGCCGAGACCTCGATCGTGTTCCAGGGGGCGATGAACTCGCTCAACCCGGTGCACAAGGTCTCCACCCAACTGCTCGACGTGATCAAGGCGCACGAGCCGCAACTGACCCCCGAGGCGAGGCTCGCCCGGGCCCGGGAGATGCTCAAGCTGGTCGGCATCTCGGCGGACCGGATGGATGCCTACCCGCACCAACTGTCCGGTGGGATGCGGCAGCGGGTGATGATCGGCATGGCGCTGGTGCTCGAACCACAGGTCGTGATCATGGACGAGCCCACCACCGCGCTGGACGTGGTGATGCAGCGACAGATCCTGGCCCAGCTGGTGGAACTGCGCGAGCGACTCGACTTCTCCGTCCTCTTCATCACCCACGATCTCTCGCTGCTGGTCGAGTTCTCCGACCGGATCGCCATCATGTACGGCGGCCGCATCGTCGAGGAGGCCCGGTCCGCCGACCTCTACAAGGACTCGCTGCACCCGTACAGCGAGGGCCTGCTGAAGTCCTTCCCGGCTTTGCGGGGTCCGCGCAAGGAGCTGGCCGGCATCCCCGGTTCGCCGCCCGACCTGCGCGGCATGCCGAGCGGGTGTGCCTTCCACCCGCGCTGCCCGCACGCGTTCGACCGTTGTTCCGAGGAGATCCCTGTCCTCGGCATCCCCGAGGCCAGCACCGACCCGAACCGGACGGTCGCCTGCTGGCTGCCGGGCCGCGTCCCGGTCGCCTGACCCTCCAACCGAACTTCCCGAAGGGAGCCAGTACGGCGTGGGCTGCTACCGCGGCACGCGCCGTACCTCAACCATGAACACAACAGTTGTCACGACTACCCCGCCTGCCGCGTTCACCGCGCCCGCCGCCGAGCAGGAGTTGATCGCCGGCCTGCCGTCGGACTTCCGCTGGGGCGTCGCCACCTCGTCGTACCAGATCGAGGGAGCGGTGGACGTGGACGGCCGGACGCCGTCGATCTGGGACACCTTCTGCCGGGTCCCCGGTGCGATCGAGAACGGCGACACCGGCGACATCGCCTGCGAGCACTACGCCCGGATGCCGCAAGACGTTGCCCTGATCAAGGAACTCGGCTTTGACACGTACCGGTTCTCGGTGGCCTGGCCGCGGGTGCAGCCGCGCGGTCGCGGTCCGGTGAACCCGGCGGGCATCGGCTTCTACGATCGACTGGTGGACGAGCTGCTTGCCCAGGGCATCGATCCGTGGGTGACGCTGTACCACTGGGACCTGCCACAGGAGCTGGAGGATGCGGGCGGCTGGCCGGTCCGCGACACGGCGTACCGGTTCGCTGACTACTCGATGCTGGTGTTCGACGCGCTCAGCGACCGGGTGAAGACCTGGACCACGCTGAACGAGCCGTGGTGCACGGCCATGCTCGGCTACGCGTACGGCGTGCACGCGCCCGGGCGGCGGGAATTCCCGGCGGCGATCTCGGCGGTGCATCACCTGCTGCTCGGGCACGGCCTGGCCACCGAACGGATGCGCGCGGCGGCCACCAGCCCGATCGACATCGGCATCACCCTGAACGCCGCTACGGCGTACCCGGCCAGCCAGGCGGAGCCGGATCTGGAGGCGGTCCGTCGGGCCGACGGGCTGGGGGCCCGGATCTACCTGGACCCGCTGGTGCACGGTCGTTACCCCGCGGACGTGATCGAGGACCTCGCCGCGCAAGGGGTGGAGATCCCTGTCCAGGAAGGCGATCTCGCCACGATCGCGGCGCCGATCGACGTACTCGGGGTCAACTACTACTTCAGCCAGAAGTTCACCGGGTACGACGAGCAGGGCCGTACCGTCGGCGATGACGGCCAGCCGATCAGCCGGACCCTGCCGCTGGACAAGCCGCTGACCGCGATGGACTGGGAGATCGTGCCGGAGGGCTTCACGGACCTGCTGGTCCGGATCAGCCGGGACTACCCCGGCCTGCCGATGGTGATCACCGAGAACGGCTCGGCCTTCGTCGACGTACCGGATGAGAACGGGTACGTCCGCGACGACGGTCGCACCGCGTACTTCGCCTCCCACCTGGCGGCGGTCGCGGCAGCTCGCCAGCAGGGCGCCGACGTCCGCGGCTACCTGGCGTGGTCGCTGCTGGACAACTTCGAATGGGCCTACGGCTACGAGAAGCGCTTCGGCATCGTCCACGTCGACTACGAGACCCAGGTCCGCACCCCCAAGCAAAGCGCCCGCTACCTCCGCGACACCATCCAGCGCCTCCGCCACCCCTGACGAACCACACCGTCGCCCCGGTCACCCTGGCCGGGGCGACGGTCTCGATTCTGGCGGCCGCAGGCGTACGCTCAATTAGGTAGCGTCCCGTCGGGAGCGCCGCATACGCAGACAGTGCCTCGGTTGCGACGATTCCGCTCGACGTGTAGCTCGACTGAGCGAAAGGAACGCCTCATCCCAGCGACACCAGCCACTCGGCACCGGGCAATCGCGGTCACCGCCGCGATCGCGGCAGGGCTGGTCCTGATCACCGGCTGTCGCGGCACCAGCCAGTCGGGCGCCTCGCCTAGTCAGGGCGCCTCGCCTAGTCAGCCGGGCACCACGACCAGTCAGCCACCCACCTCGCCTAGTCAGCCCACTCCGACCAGTCGACCCACCGCCTCGACCAGTGTGCCCAGCAATTGGGCTGCCCCGAAGGATGTCAGCGCCGCCGCCAAGAAGGCCGGCCTGCCCATGCTGGGCCAGGAGATGCTGGCCGTGCACTACCACGCGCATCTCGACGTGATCGTCGACGGTCGGCACATCACCGTGCCCGCCGACATCGGTATCGACACCATCCGGCAGGCGATCTCCCCGCTCCACACCCACGACACCACCGGCATCGTGCACATCGAATCCGGCAAGGACATCCCCTTCACTCTCGGTCAGTTCTTCACCGAGTGGGGCCAGCCGCTCACCAGCCAGCAGGTCGGCCCCAAGACCATCAGCAGCGGCGAGGTGCTGCGGGTCTACCGGAACGGAAAGCCCGTCGCAGGCGACCCCGCAGCGCTCAAGTTCCAGGCTCACGAAGAGATCGCAGTCTGGGTCGGTCCATCGAATGCGACCCCACACGTGCCAACCAGCTACCGGTTCCCCGCCGGGCTGTAGGCGGCCTGCGGCACTAACTGCAGCTCGCTGAGACCGCCCCTGCACCGAGATAGGTGTTCACGGCCGACACCATGCAAGGGACGCGGGAGTCGTAGACGCCGTGGGCTCGGCGGTCGACAGTGAGCAGGGCCGAGCGGGTCAGCTTCGCGTGGAGGGTTTCGGCCCATACCAACGGGATGTTGTCCCGCTCGGCCTGCACGATCAGCATCGGCACGTCGTTGCCGATCTTCAGCTCCGGCTCCGCGGTGCGGTCCTGCCAGTAAGCGCACGGCAAGATATTGGCAGCGAAGATCGGCTGAGCCTTGCTGTCCTTCTTGAGGTCACGCCAGTACTGCGCTGGGTCTCTCGGCCAGCCGCGGTCATTGCAAGTGAACGCGAACGACGCGGCGGCGAACTGATCGATCGCCGGGTCCAGCTCGTAGTACTGCCCCATCAGACCGTTCAGCTGGTCCGACGGCTTCACCGCGCGACCTGCGGCCGCGTCGACGAAGGTCCTGACGTTGCGGGCCATCACTGCGCGGTCACTCTCGTCCCCCAACGCTGACTGCAGCAGGAAGGGCAGTGCGTTCTCGTCTATCTTGTACTGCCCCAGCTGGAGCGGCTTCCGCGCCGCCTGCGCCAGCAGCTTGGTGACCGTCGCCCGCACCTGTACGCCGGTGCGCCCGAGCCCGAACTGCTGATCCTGCCAAGCCACCCACGCGGCCCATTCGTCGAACGCCGCCTCGGTCCGCTCCCCCGTCCTCAGATGGTGGTACTCCGATCCCTCGACGTCGGTGACGCTGTCCACAACCATCCGGTCCACCCTTGCCCCGAACAGTTGGCTGTAGACAACCCCTAGGTCCGCACCCCACGACACCCCGTAGTACGACAGCTTTGCCTCCCCTAGGGCGACCCGGATGGCATCCATGTCGCGAGCCACCTCCCGGATGCCTGCAGTGGGCAGTACGTCGGACAGCTGAGCGTGGCAGCGGGCGGCATAACTCGCGGACAGCCGGCTGGACTCCTCGAAGCCCGCCCAGTCGACCGCAGACCGGATCAGCGTCGCCAGCCGGACCGGCCCGCAGTTGATCGGGTTGCTCCGTCCCACGAACCGCGGGTCGAACCCGATCAGGTCGTACTGCTGTGCCACCTCCCCGAGCTGCTGCCGGAGCTCAGCCGGATAAGCCAGGCCGGGACCACCCGGGCCGCCCGGGTTGAACAGCAGCACGCCGCGGCGCTTGGCAGGGTCCGCCTTGATCCGAGAGATCGCTACCTGGATGGCCCGGCCGTGCGGCTTTGTGTGATCCAGTGGCACCGTCACGACTGCACAAGTCGCGCCGGCCGCTGCTAGCTCCTTGCCTTGTTCATCGCCCTGTTCATCGTCAGGACCAAGCTGGCAACTCTTCCAGTCGAGCTCAGGCACGTCGGCGGTCGCAGTACTGGCCGGACCTGTCATTAGTAAGGCTGCGATCAGCGGGGCAGCACTAAGAAGTCTTCGCACAGCGTCGACAGTATGAGGCCAGCTAGCCTCAGACAGCAGCCCTCAAGCCCGACCAGAGGTAGCTTCTGCGCTACCCCTGACAGCTAGAGTCCCCGTGACCTTCCACCTGGCTACGGTTGCACCGGCTTGCGAGATCAATTCAGAGGGGAAGTGGGCCGGATGGCGGAGTACGTGCAGCTTGGTGCGGTGAAGACCTGGTACGACGAGCATGGTGAAGGTGAGCCGCTGGTGCTGATGCACGGCGGTCTGGTGGATGCCCGGTTCTTCGAGCCGAACCTGGCGCCGCTCGCGGAGAAGTTCCACGTCTACACGCCGGAGCGTCGCGGGCACGGCCACACGCCGGACGTCGAGGGACCGATCACCTACCAGCTGATGACGGACGACACGATCACGTTCCTGGAGACGGTGGTCGGCAAGCCGGCCGATCTGGTCGGACACAGCGACGGCGCGTTCATCGCGATGAGCGTCGCAATGCAACGCCCCGAGCTGGTGAACCGACTGGTGATGATCAGTGGCGGTTTCAACAAATCCGGCGAGGCGATGCCGGAGATGGAGTGGAACGTCGAGCAGATCACCCAGTTCCTCGGTCCCGCCTATGGCGAGGTTTCCCCCGACGGCGAGGAGCACTTCCCAGTGGTCGCGACCAAGGTCGGCGAGCTGGCCGCCACCGAGCCCAACCTAGACGCGTCCGAGCTGGGCAAGGTGACGCAGCGGGCGCTGGTGGTGTTCTCCGACGACGACCTGATGACCTTGTCGCACGCGGTGGAGATGTACGACGCGCTGCCGAACGCCGAACTGGCCGTCGTGCCCGGCACCTCGCATTTCCTGATGCAGGAGAAGGCCGATCTGGTGAACAAGATCGTGCTGGACTTCCTCACCAAGGAGCCTGTCCCGACTGTCGCCGCCATCCGCCGAGCGCCACAGGCCTGAACCCGTTGCGTCCGAAGAACCTTGCGCTATAACGCAAACCTTCTTCCGACGCAACGGACGTAGCGCGACTCGTGCGCGGCAGCAACCGCCATGACGGCAACGCCTATTGGGACGCGAATCTGTACCAGGGATCACCGATACAGGGGCTTCCAGCAACGGCATTGGCTCAGGGCACCACGGTGGAACTCGACGGGCGAAGCTGTCCGCACCAAGAGCCTGCTGCGCTCGAGCTGTGATGCGGTCGACGTCACCCCACTAAGCAGGCTTGTTCGACTGCTCGGCCGCCAACCGCATCGCGCGGGTGTGGAAGCCTTCAGCCGCAACGAAGCCCTGCTGCAGCAAAGCGATCCGGCCGAGCCCGGACAGTCGCAGCGACGCCTCGCCCCCACAGGCCCAGCTCCTCCGCCATCCGCCGCGCCCCCGCCAAGCCCGCCTGACCTCGCCACCCCCGCCCCGTCATCGGGGGCCGGCACCCTTCGATCTCCCTTGAATGGGTTGTTCCGGACCGCGACGCACACCAGCATGACTGAGACGCCGCGGGCCAGTCCCGGCGCCTGCCTGGGGGAGGCCCGGATGCGGTGGTTGCGAACGTTCCTTGCCGGCGGACTCGTGGTAGCGGTCGCGGGAGTGGTCCCGCCTTCCGGCGCGGGGGCTCAAGTGGCAGCCGTGACTCCACCCACGCTGTGGACGGAGTCGTCGTACGCCTCGGTGTTCAAGGACAGCGGGCCATCACCGGAGGCTTCGGACCGGCTCCGGCTGGACACGGCCAAGAACGACTTCGAGGCAGCGCAGGTAGTCGTGCGCAGCGGTTCGGCGTTCACGGTCAACGGGGTGGACTTCACCGCGCTGGCCGGGCCGTCGGACACGATCTCCGCGGCGGAACTGTCGTTCAACCCGGTCGGCTACGAGTACCTGAACCACAACTCGGTCTTCGGCTCGCCGGCCCAGCCCGTCTACCCGACCATCCGGACCGGGGCCGGTGATTATCCAGATCGGCTGCTGAACCAGTCGAGCATCGCGGTGCCGGCCAACACCACGCAGTCGATCTGGATCCGGGTCCACGTGCCCGCGACCGCCGCGGGTGGCGTTTACACCGGCCAGGCGACGGTCCGTACGACGGCCGGTGACCTGAAGGTCGCGCTGTCGGTGAACGCCCGGAACGTGGTGATACCGCCGGCCAAGGACAGCGAGTTCACCAACACGCTGTGGACGAACTTCTTCGCGGAGACGATCAAGGACATCTACGGCCACGACCGGTACTCCGCCGGCTGGTGGCAGCTGATCGACAATTGGGCCGACAACATGGTCAAGTACCGCACGAACACCCTGCCGTTCCATGTGATCAGCCTGCTGCAGGAAGGCGGCAGTACGGTCGACAGCGCCGGTAAATACACCTTCAACTGGAGCCGGGTCGACCAGGTCGTCGAGCGCTTCCTGGCCAAGGGGGCGGTGAAGCGGATCGAGGGTCTGGACGGTGCCGGACCGCACGTCGCGGGCAGCCCGAAGTGGTACGTCCCGATGATCGCGAAGGTGGCCGGCCAGCCTGCTTCCGACTTTGCGACCTGGGACTCGGCGGAGGCGAACAACTGGTACGCGCAGTTCTACCCGGCGCTGAAGGCGCACTTGGAGGCCAAGGGTTGGGCGGACAAGTGGTGGATGCACGTCGGTGACGAGCCGGGTGGCGTCGAGGGCCGGGCCGGGTGGTTCGGCATCGCCGCCAAGGCACGGCAGTACTGGCCGGGCATCACGCTCGGCGATGCCGTGGTCCACGAGCTCGCGCCGGAGGTCGCCAAGAGCGCAGACATCGTGATTCCTTCCACGTTCACCTACACCATCGACCCGTCACCGTTCGACGCGGAACTTGCCAAGGGCAAACCGATGTGGTTCTACAACGCCAACATCCCGGTCGGCAACCACCTGAACAGGTTCATCGATCAGCCCGAGTGGAGCCAGCGGCAGACCATGTGGCTGGCCTACGGTCGGGGCGCGACCGGCTATCTGCACTGGGCCTACAACTACTGGGGCAAAAAGATTGACGACCAGGACGTCAAGGGTGACCCCTACATCGTCCGGCCCGACGTCGCGCACAACACGATCGAGGCGACGCCGCGGTACGAGTCGTTGCGGGACGGCATGGAGGACTGGGAGGTCCTCAACAAGCTCGGCAAGAACAACCCGGGCCTGGCCAAGAAGCTCGCCACGAGTCTGGTCGAACGAAGTGACAAGTACTCGCCGGACGTCTCGTACATGCAACGCATCCGCGCGATCGCATTGGACGCGGCAGCCGGCCTGCCGGTGGTCGCGAAAGACCTCGCCACCGCCCGTCCGGCGACCGCATCGACCCAGCAGACCGGCTCCGAGGCAGCGAAGGTGGTCGACGGCAACAACTCGACCGGGTGGCAGCCCACGACCGGCACCGGCACGCAGTGGGTCCAGGTCGACCTCGGCAGGCAGGCCCAGGTCGACGGCGTCCGGTTGCACTGGGGCAGCGTCTTCGCGACGAACTACAAGGTCCAACTGTCGTACAACGGCACTGACTGGTCCGACAAGTCCGCGACCTCCAGTGGTCGGGGTGGCGACGACTTCATCGGCGTCAACGGCAAAACCCGATACATCCGCGTCGAGGTGACCGCCGGCAGCGGCGGCGCGACGCCGTACCAGTTGACGGACCTCGAGGTAGCCGGCAACGCGTTGCTGCAGCAGAACCTGGCAGGCGGCAAGCCGTACACCGCGACGACACCGTCTGCGCAGTTCCCCGACGCCGGGCGAGAGGCCACGGACGGGGTGCTTGCGAACGAGTGGGCAGCCGGTCGCGACTTCGGCTACGAGGTGGCGAACGGTAGCCAACTGACGGCCAACGTCTCCATCGACCTCGGGTACCCCCAGTCGGTGGGTCTGGTCCGGATCCATGCCTACGAGGAGAACCCGGACTACCTCCCCGACATGATCAACGTGCAGACCAGCAACGACGGCGTCAACTACACCAGCCGAGGTCTGCTCAGCTGGCTCAATGGCGCCTCCAGGCTCTGGTACGACGTGGGGTTTGCGCCGGTGACGGCCAGGTTCGTCCGGGTCACCTTTGACAAGAAGGGCACGGCCGGCGGCAACAGGTTGTTCCTGGACGATATCGAGGCGTATGGCACCGGCCCCGGCGGCCCTGACGTCGTACCGGGATCTGCCGCCTTCCAATGGAGCAACCAGGAGATCGTCTTCGCTCCGTCGACGACCGCCACCATGCGGCGCTGGAACTGGACGCCGGGTGTGGGCACGGTCTCGGCCGACTGGGGCGGGGGTCCGATCGCGGGGAAGCCCAGCGGGTTCGCCTGGAACAACCAGCAGCATGCGGTCGCCCGAGGTCAGGACGGGAAGTTGCTGCACTGGTGGTGGATCGACGGCGAGACAGCACCGCACTACGCGAACTGGGGTGGCGACGCCGCCTCCGACCCGACCACGGTTGTTTGGGGCGGCCAGCAACAGATCTTCACGAGGTCGTCCACTGGCGACTTGTCGCACTGGTGGTGGGATCCAGCCGACGCTCAGTTGCGCACGGACACCTGGAAGGGCGCACCCGGCCCGATCGTCGGCAGCCCGTCCACCTATGTGTGGGGTAACCAGTTGCACGTCGTCGCCCGCGGAGCCGACAACCATCTGTACCACTGGTGGTGGATCACCGGCGAGTTCGAGCCGCACTTCGCCGACTGGGGTGGTGAGGTCTACTCGGACCCGACGACGTTCACCTGGAACGGCCAGCAGCACGTCTTCACCAAGGCCGCGGACGGCAACGTGTTCCACTGGTGGTGGGACCCCGCGGACGGCCAGTTGCGGACCGACAAGTGGACGGGGGCGCCGGCTGCGTTCTCGGGCTCACCAGCCGGGTTCAAGTACGGCACCATGCAGCACGTCTACGCCCGGGGCGCCGGGAACTCGCTCTACCACTGGTGGTGGGACCAGGCGACCGGGCTGGTGAAGTTCGAGGACAAGGGCGGTGAGGCGTACAGCGATCCGGTGGTGTTCGGGTACGGCGACCAGCAGCAGATCTTCGCCCAGTCCGCCACGAACACGCTCTATCACTGGTGGCATACGCCGCAGGACGGATGGCATCTCAACGACTGGGGCGGCAGCGTGAAATACCCCGGCCAGTAGGTCATCGGTGACCGACAAAGCGTTGCGTCAGCTGTTCCAGCCGCCGCCTTGTTTGACGCGGGTGCCGAGCGCGTTTGGCTTGCCCGGGTACAGATACATGTCACCGGCGGTGTTGGCCACTGCGATCAGGTCGGGAATCCCGTCGGCCGTCATGTCGCCGACGCCGGTCAACGAGCGCATGCCGTTCCAGCCGCTGCCGATCAGCACCCGGCTGGTGCTGCGGAACGTCGGGCCCTTGTAGAGGTACAGCTTCCCCGTGCTGGTGTCCACGGCAACCAAGTCGGGCTTGCCATCGCGGGAGAGATCGCCGACCGCCGACAGTTTGGCCATCTTGGTGGTCCAGCTGGTGGCGAGCTGCACTCGCGTGCCGAGGCCGTTCACCTTGCCTGGGTACACCCAGAGCTTGCCGGTGGACTTCTCCATCGCCACCAGGTCGGGGTGAGAGTCGCCACTGATGTTGCCGATGCCGACCAGGTCGCGCATGCCATTCCAGCCGGTGCCGATCAGAATGCGGGTGCTGGCCGCCAGGCTCGGCCCGCGGTACAGCCACAGCTTGCCGGTGGACTTCTCCACCGCGGCCACGTCGGGCACCTTGTCGCCGGTCAGGTCACCGACGCCGGCCAATTCGGTCATGCCATTCCAGCCCGTGCCGAGCTTGACGGCACTGCTGCCGCCGTCGAAGGAACCCTTCCCGTTGTTCGTGTACCGGTAGAGAGCGCCGGTGGGTCGGTACACCGCGATCATGTCGGCCCGGCCGTCCCCGCTCAGATCACCGGCGTTGGTCAGGTCCGCGTCGGAGTGACCGGCGAGGTAGGACAGGCCGCCCGCCTGCATCGCGGCGTTCAATGTCGCGGCGGACAGCGTGTGCGTACCGCCAGTCGGCTTCCACGGATCCCAGACGGTGATCGTCTTCGCCGACAGGTCGTAGCCGTAGGCGAGGATGGCGTGACCTGAGTGGCTGGCGCCCTTGTTCCAGGGCAGCTTCTCGAACCAGATGCCGAGCTTCGGAGCCCGCTTGAGCGTGCCGATGTCGTACGCGATCCAGTTGAGCAGGTTGGTGGCGCTACCGGTCGTGTCGGTGTCCCACACCGAGTACGCCAGCGGGTTGATGTAGTCGTTGATGACGGGCAGCGCTGTCTTGTCCCAGGTGCCGGACGTCGTGGTGCCCATCTTCGTGGCCAGCGTGTCCTGGCTGACGCTGATGCCGAACGTCCCCAGGCTGACCGCACTCGACGTGGGCACACACTTGTAATTGGTGTTCTGGTAGACGCCCTTGATGGACAGCTTCGCCGAGGTGGGCGCGGTAGCGGCAACAGCACTCGCGACCGCCGCCGCCGTTCTCGGTTGGGCGGCGCCGCCGGGACGCATCAGACCGCTGGCGGTGCTGGGCGTCGCGGCGGTGAGCTCCGCAGCACTCAGTGCGACAGAACCGGTTGCGGGCGGCAACTGCTGACCCTGGGGCGTACCGGTGTCCGCCGTGGCCATGTGCGCGACGCCGCCGACGAGCCCCAGGCTCACGATGACGGCAGTGCCGAGCTTCCACTGCTGACGGTTCATTCATTCCTCACAGGCAGGCGGGTGATGATGATCGAGGACACCCAAACACATCGGAGGGGCAGACCGGCCGGCGTGGCCATCTGCCAGCCATACGGCAGACTGTCGCCCGTGAGGGAGTCAGCGAGTCCGGCGGAACACACTTCGGGCAAGACGGGCTGGTTGCTGCTGATTTACCGGGTGCCGTCGGAGCCCACCAGACTGCGAGCAACGGTCTGGCGGAGGCTGAAGGGCCTGGGCGCGATCTACCTGCAGAACTCCGCGGCCGCTCTTCCGGCGGGACCGGCGGCGGAGCGGGCGTTGCGCAAGCTGCGGCACGAGATCCTCGAGATGTCCGGCACCGCAGTGCTGATGGAGTGTTCGGCATTGGCCGGCGAGCAGGATGTGCTCAATGCGTTCCAGACCGCCCGAGACGACGAGTACGAGGAAATCGTGGACAAGTGCCAGGACTTCCTCGCCCAGCTGGAAAAGGAATACCTGGCCGAACACTTCACCTATGCGGAACTCGAGGAGAACGAGGAAGACCTGATCAAGCTCCGCAACTGGTTCGCGAAGGTCGCGGACCGGGACGTGTTCGGCGCCCCGGGCAAGGCAGCCACGGCCGAGGCCATGCGGGCCTGCGAGGTCGAACTGGAAGCCTACGCCAACCGCGTGTACGCCGAAGAAGGCGAAAGCCGCTAGTGGTGTGTCTGTGAGGGCGCGCCCTCACTCTGCCCCGGTTGCGTGCACTACACAGCCGTCGGGAGCGAGGGCGACCTGGACCTTGGTTCCCCGGGGCCGCGCCTGCTCGTCGAACACCGCGGTCAGCGTGCCGTATTCGCCCGTGACGACGTGGTCGTAGCCCCTCCCCCTGTAGGCCACATCGACGACCGTGCCGGAGACGATTCCTTCGGCGGGTACGGCATCGTCGGCGAGGATCCGGGTCGCTGCCGGGCGGACCAGCACCTGCACTGATTCGCCGGTCTTCAGCGGCCCGGCCACTCGTGCGCGTAGCCGGTGGTCTCCGGTACGTACCACGGCGAACTCGCCTTCGGTCTGGGTCACGAGCCCGGTCAGCTCGCCCGCCAGCCCAGTGAACCGCGCGACGAAAGGGGTGGCCGGACGGCGATAGATGACCTCTGGCGGGCCCCACTGGGCCAGCCGTCCGTGATCGAGTACGCCGATCACGTCTGCCAGCGCGAAGGCCTCGGACTGGTCATGGGTGATGTACACCGCAGTCGCCCCGCTTTCCCGGACCAGGGTCGAGATCTCGACCCGGAGCCGTTCGCGCAGATCGGCGTCCAAATTGGAAAGCGGTTCGTCGAACAGGAGGAGTCCGGGCTTCGCCACCACAGCTCGGGCGAGCGCGACTCGCTGCTGCTCACCGCCGGAGAGCTGATGCGGGTACCGGTCGGCCTTCCCGGCCAGCCCGACGCGTTCCAAAACCTCGCCGGCGCGCAGGCGTTCCTCCGACGCCGAGAGCTTGCGGCGCCGTAGTGCGTAGCGCACGTTGCCCAGCACGGTCAGGTGCGGCCAGAGCGCGTAGTCCTGGAACACCATGGCAAGATCGCGCCGCTCGGGGGGCACGTGTGCACGGCCGTCGCCAATCCGCCGCGCGCCGAAGTCGATCTCGCCGGAGTCGAGGCGTTCCACCCCGGCGAGCACTCGTGCCAGCGTGGACTTGCCGGACCCGGACGGACCAAGCAGTACGGCGAACTTCCCTGCTGGTACTTCGAGGTCGATCCCTGCCAGCGCGGTGGCGGCACCGTAGCGCTTGACGGCGGCGCGAACGTGGACCTGGTGGCCCGTTGCGGGCGGTGCAGTGATACTCATGTCGTCCTTCCGAGTCGGCGCCAGCCGGCCGGGGCGAGGAGGCCGAACAGACCCCACACCAGTCCCATCACGGCCAGTGCCAGCAGCAGCGCGATGACCTCCATGGCCGTGCCGCCGCCAAAGTCATAGTTCGCGAGCGCCTTGGTGATGCCGACCGCGACCGGCGGCTTGTTGGGCGGATACAGGAGTTCGGATACCGGCAGTTCGAGCAGGGTGCTGGAGAAGGTGAGTACCCAGGCCGAGAGCATCGGCCGCGCCAGCAACGGGAGTACGGTCTGCAGCCAGGAACCTGCCGCCGTCCCACCGTGTACCCGTCCGGCCTGGCCGAGCGATTCCTGCACCTGGCCAACGGTGCCGAGCAAGACTCTGGACGTGGACGGAAGCGCGGTGGCCACATACCCGAAGAGCAGCAGCATCGACGTCCCGTACAGGTGGATGCCGAGGTTGTTCATGACCGGCAGGTTGTAAGTGAAGATGTATC
This sequence comes from Kribbellaceae bacterium, assembly GCA_033851195.1. Taxonomy (GTDB): domain Bacteria; phylum Actinomycetota; class Actinomycetes; order Propionibacteriales; family Kribbellaceae; genus Kribbella. The sequence goes on from JAWWOY010000003.1 coordinate 22,782, forward strand.
CGGCCGCGAAGACGATCCCAGGGAGCGCGACCGCGGTCAGCAGCAGCAGATCGAGTATTCGCGCGCTCAGCCGGCCGGTGCGGGTGCTCAGCACCCGCGACACCACGACCCCCAGGATCACGCTGAGGGTCGCGGTGATCGCGGCGAGCTCGGCGGAGAAGAGCAGCGGACCGCCCAGCGTGGGGCCGCTCAGGACCCGGACGTAGTTGTCCAGGCTCAGTTTGTGGTCGCCGATCAGCGAGCCCAGGCCATTGATGAGGGACGCCGACACCGCGCCGAAGATCGGCACACCGAGCCCGATGACCACGACGAGCGCCACGCCGGCCGTCGCGCCGATCTTGACGGGCAGTCCGAGCCGGTGCCTTCGGGCCGGCCGATTGCGACCTCCGAGAACCCGGTAACTGCGGCCGTGCAACGCTCGGGACTGCGCCAGCAGCGCCAGTCCTGCCAGGGACAGCAGGATCCAGCCCACCGCAGCAGCCACCGGGAAGTTGATCGGGAAGCTGTCGATCGCGTTGTAGAGAACGTAGGTGGCCACCGGGAAGTGGGAGTCATTCGCGAGGGTCGCGGCGACGCCGAAGTCGCTGATCGATTCCGCGAAGACGATCGCGAGCGCCGACCACACCGCCGGCGCCAGCAGGCTGAAGACCATCCGGCTCGCGCTCAGACGCCCGCCGCCGTGCACCCGCGCCGCGGCCTCGAACTCCTCGCCCAGACCACGCAGCGCCGACGAGATCGCCAGGTAGGCAAAGGGAATCCCCTTCATCGTCAGCACGACGATGACGCCAACGGGCCCGTAGAACACATTCCGGAACCCGGTGACCGTGAAACCCATCAGCTCGAGCACGCCGGAAGGCTCGATCAGCCGTTCCCAGCCGAGCGCCACCAGGTAGGACGGCGCCAAGAGCATCGCGAACATCGAGCCGGTCCACAACCGCCGGCCCGGTACGTCGGACCGCAACACCAGCCAGGCCACCGCGAATCCGATCACCATCGAGAGGACGGCTGTGGTGACGCTGATGAACAACGAGTTCTCGATGCCCTTCAGCAACTGTCCGCTGAATGCTTTGCCGAATCCCGACAGCGTGAACCACTCGGGCCCCTGCGCGAAGAGCCGCGGGGAGAACGCCACGAGCAGGAACAGCAGGATCGGCAGCACCAGGATCGCGACGATGATGATCCAGAATGCGAGCAGCCAGCCACCGCGAAAGCGGGACGCTGCCAGCCGCAGCCGATGACCGCGCGGCGAGGCCGGCCCGAACTGACTCGGGCCGGCCTCGACGGGCCGATCGTCAATGACGATCTCTGTCACTGCGCGTCCCTACTTGATGGTGCTGTCGAAGAAGGTGTTGACCTGTCCCTCCAACGGGCCCCAGAAGTACGGGTCGATCTGCTGGTAGGCGGCCGGCATCGCGGGCAGTTCGGGACGCTGCTTCACGCCGGGCACGATCGGCCAGAACATCGAGTCGCCGCTCGGGTCGCCGGCCAGCATCGCCTGCTGGCCCGCGGGCGAGAGGATGAACTGGATGAACTTCTTCGCCTCATCCTGCTGTGCGGCTGGGGCGGCCTTATCGATGCCGATGGCCGCGGGCAACAGGGTGGACTTCGCGAGATAGACGACCTTCGGGTCGAAGTTCGCGCTCTTCGGCGCTTTCGCCAGTTCACCGGCGGCCGCTGAACTCTGGATCAGGCCGTAGTTGATCTGGCCGGTTTCCAGTGCGTGCAACGTGTCGCCGTTGGTGGGGAATACGTGCAGCCCGTTGCCCTTGAGCTTGCGAAGGAAGCTCTCACCTGCGGCGACGCCACCGGATTGGCCGCCGAGCTGGTTCATCAGCCCGGCGATCAGCGGGTAGGTCGGGCCGGACTGTGAAGGGTCGTTCATCCCGATCTTGGCCTGGTACTTGGGGTCGAGCAGGTCGTTGTACGAGGCCGGTACTCCGTTTGCGCGTGCGGCGTTGTAGATCAGCGCGGGAACGGCCGTGGTGCTGACCGGCACATAGCTGTTGTTCTTCGGCACGAGCGACTGGCCGGCAGCGGTCAGAGCCACGGGCGGCTGGTAAGGAAGAAGTTGACCCTGCGAATCGAGCGCGGCGAAGGCGGTGTCGCCGTCGCACCAGAGCAGTCCCCATTTCGGATTGTTCTTCTCAGCCGCGATCTTGGTGAGCAGCGGGCCGGTACTGTCGTCGACGAGGCTGACGGGGATACCGGTCGCCTTGGTGAACGCCTTGGTCACGGGCGCGTCGTAGCCCTGGGCGGAGTAGACGACGAGAGGAACCGTTCCGGCTGCTCCCGAAGGCGATGCGCCGCTGGTCGCGGCCGACGTGGACGCACTACACCCGGCGGTTCCTCCCATTGCCACAATCGCGGCGATACCACCCAAAACAGTCCGCCAACGACTGTTCACGGCCATGATCAACTCCCTGTGGATGCCCGGTTAAACATGAGATGTAACGATCGTTAGAGACGGTTCGTGACAGCCATGAAAACCCGATGAGACTTGGGTGGCCACAGGGTGAAGTCGACCAGAACTCGACCCTGCGACGTCGGCCGAGACGGCGCTGCCGAGGTGGCTGAAGCGGGGGCAGATCGCCCGGCGCGGCGACCTGCCCCTCCGAAATGCCGGTGTCAGCAGGTGGCGGTGGGAGCCGCCCAGCCGCCGCGGTCGTTGTAGCAAGTGTCGCGGGCGTCACCGAGGACCAAGCCCAGAACGCGGACGCCGGCCCTGACCGGCAGGCGGAAAGCCGGCCCAAGGCCGACCGCCTCGGTAGGTCCGGTCAGATTGGACTGGCAGTACTCGGCCCGCCGCGCAATCCCGCGGAGTCGCTGCGCGGCGGGTGGCGGTGGGAGCCGTCGCGCGGATCGCGTATTGCCAGTCGGCTCTGACACCAACGTCCCCCGAGCCGTCATCTGTGTGCTGGTGCAGGGGCAACATCAGTACCGATGCCGACGGACGCGCCCCGACCGGAGAACCCACCGCAGATGCAGCACCGGGAGAGGCCAGGCGGAAAGCCGACCCAAGCCCGACCGCCTCGGCAGGGGCCGGTCAGATTGGACTGGCAGTACTCAGCTCGCCGCGCAACCCCGCGAACTCGCTACGCGGCGGGTGGCGGTGGGGGCCGTCGCGCGGATCGCGTATTGCCAGTCGGCTCTGACACCGACGTCCCCCGAGCCGTCATCTGTGCTAGTGCGGGGGCAACATCAGTGCCGGTGCCGGCAAGGGCAAGGGCCAAGCGCTGACCGTTGACCACGAGCGGGTCGGTGGGACGACCGATGAGTTGTAGACCTTCTGCGGTGGCGCCGTAGCCGGCGACCGAGGATGGCGGCGGCGCTGAGGCCGATCAGACATATCGAGGTCTTGGTGTCGAACCGATGCTCGCCGGGTGCTCGACCTAGCCGAAGCCGGCTCGGGCGACGCTGGCCGTCCCGCCTGCCGCGGGCGTGCTCAGCTGGCGGCTCACGGTCTCCGCCAGCTGAGCATGACCGTCGTCTCAGCCCAGCGGCAGGTCCAGCACGACGTTCGGGATGCCGGTGGCGTTGCTCGTGCGGATGCTCGAGATCTCGGTCGCGGTCAGTGCTCGCTTGTAGATGCGGACCTCATCGAGCGAGCCGTCGAAGTGATGCAGTCCGTCGATCCGCTGGCCGACGTACATCTTGAACGGCCGGCCCGGACTGACCGAGCCAGTCGGTGCCGCAACACTGGCGGCCTGCGCGCCGTCGACCCACAGGGACAGAGTTCCGGCCTTGCGTTGCAGAGCCACGTGGTGCCAGGTGTTGTCGTTGTAGGCCTTGGTCGTGGCGACTACCGCGGTGACTCCACCAGTCGTGATGAGGCCGCGGATCCGGCTGTCGGCTGGCTCGGCTCGCAGCCAGAACTGGGAGAAAGTGTCGATCCCGTAACCCCAGAAGATCGCCTGCGGGGTCGTGCTCGCGCCGTACTTGATCCAGCTCATCGCTGTGAAGTCACCTGCCCCGACGGCCAGCGATTCGGCGTACGGGAGCTGGATGTGGTCGTCCACTCCGTCCAGGTCGCGGGCTTGACCGAACTTGCCGGCGACCGCCGTCGTACCGGCGCGCAGGAAGCTGTTGTTGCCCAGCCCTGAGACGTCCGGCGTGGTCGGGCCGGCCGGACCGTCGGGCAGCCCGATGTCGGTCTCGGTGAAGCGGGCGAAGCGGATCTGATCCCGGGCGTCCACCGTTCCGCCTTCGTAGAGCAGGCCGATCTCGCCGGTGTCGAGCTCGGTCATGTCCGAGTAACCCGACCAGTCGCTGGTGATTCTGGTGCCGTCGGCAACGGTCTGCCAGGTCTTGCCCTCGTCGTAGCTGGACCTGATCGTCATGTAGCGACGACGGTCGGGGTCGGCGGGCGAGGCGAAGAGGATGCGGTTGTACTTGTCGCCTTCGTCGGTGGCCCGCAGCCTGAGCAGCGAACCCTGCACGGTCGGCGTGGTGAGGCCCACGACCGACGTAAAAGGCGCGGTGAAGGTCTCGCCGCCGTCGGCACTGATGGCCGACGCCCGGCTGTTCCCGCTGCCGCCGCCGTTGTTGCGCGCCCCCGCGTAGATGCTGCCGTCGACCCGCTCCACGACACTGATCTCCTGCGGGACCAGCCCGTCGGACCGCAGATCAGTGGCGCCCTTGTGCCAGGTATCGCCGTGGTCGTCGCTGTAGACGAGCTGACCGCCGACCTTGCCGGCCACGTCGTAGTTCGTACCGGCCACCAGTCGGCCCTTGTGTACTCCGCGCGTCAGCTGAATGCCATGTACCGGGCCGGTCGCGTACCAGCCCCACGCCGGGTCGTCGATCTGGCTGCCGATGTTCTTCGCGGTGCTGAACGTCAGGCCGTCATCGTCACTGACCTGCACGTACGGCGTCCGCGGGTAACTGCTGGTGCCCGGGTCCATGGTGGTCAGCAGCACGATCCGGCCGGTGACCAGGTCCACGATCGGGGTCGGGTTCCCGCGGGTCGCGACGGCGTTGGGATCGCTGTCGGTGCCGGAGAGCACCACCTTCTGCGGCGACCAGGTACGCCCGTTGTCCACCGAGCGACGCATCACCAGGTCGATCTCCTGGGAGTCGGCGCACCAGGTCCGCCTGGCCTCGGCGAAGGCGAGCAGGGCGCCGGTCTTGGTCCGGACGATGGCGGGGATCCGGTAGCAGCCGTAACCGGCGCCACCCTTGTCGAAAAGGGTCAACTGGGTGACCGCGGCGGCAGCGGATTGGCCCTGATCGCCCGCGGCCGCGAGGCCGGAAGCGAGCAGGGCGACGGAAAGGGAGGAGATCAGGAGACGGCCGACTCTGTTCATACGGTCCTGCCTTCCGGAGCACAGCAGGGGCGGATGGCTCTGCTGGTAATTTCTCCACGCCAGCGGTCGGCGAAACTTATAACATCCCACGTCCTATGTTTGCTGCCTCTGAGGTCGCTGATGAGGTGCATTACGGTGAAGTCGTCTCCGCCCAGAGGAAGGACCTGATGTGGATCTGCTCGAGGAACTCGGCCGGCGACGGGTGCTCGCCATCATCCGGGCCGACGGTCCGGAGCTGGCCCTGGAGTGCATCCGCACGCTGGTGACGGCCGGTGTGACCGCCCTCGAGGTGTCCCTGACCACGCCCGGCGGCGCGGAGGCGATCGCGAAGGCTCGCTCGGAGTTCGATCCATCGGTCCTGCTCGGTGCCGGCACGGTGCTGACCGCCGCACAGGCTGACGAGGTCGCAGCGGCGCAAGCGGGCTTCGTCGTCACCCCAGCGATCACCCGGGGCGCACATCGCAGCGTCGAGCTCGGCCTACCACTGCTCTGCGGCGCGTTGACCCCGACCGAGGTCATCGGGGCACTCGACCTCGGCGCTCTGGCGGTGAAGATCTTCCCGGCCAAGTTGTACGGACCTGGGTATTTGAAGGAGCTGCGCGCCCCCTTGCCGACCGCACCTCTGATAGCCGTCGGCGGTATTGACGCCGCCTCCGCTCCTTCGTTCCTGGAAGCCGGTGCTCTAGCCGTCGGCGTCGGCTCCCCCCTCCTCGGCGACGCCGGCCGCGGCGGATCCCAGTCCGGCCTCGCGTCCCGCGCCGCCGACTTCCTGGCTGCGGTCTCCCATGCCTGACGTCCTGACCCTCGGGGAGGCGATGGTCTCCATCCGCACCCGAGCCGCCCTGCGGCTGGGTGGCGACGCGACCCTGTCTGTGGCTGGGTCCGAGAGCAACGTCGCGATCGGCCTCGCCCGGCTCGGTCACCGTCCCGCCTGGGTAGGTGCCGTCGGCAACGATGAGCCGGGTCAGCTGATCCAGCGCACCTTGCGCGCCGAGGGCGTCGACACCAGCTTCATCCGGCTGTCGGACGACTCCTTCACCGGCTTCATCGCGTTCGATCAGCCGGCTCACGACATCACCCGGGTCAGTTA
>JAWWOY010000032.1:0-13170 GCA_033851195.1 Kribbellaceae bacterium
ACAGCGCCGGCCAGGTGGTTCCGCAGCGCAGTCTCGGCCGCCTCCGCGTCGTGGCCGACACAGGCATCGAGGATGGCCTGGTGCTCCTGCCGGTTGCGCTCGATCTGGTAAGCAGTCTGCGGGCTGCCGAACCGGTAGCGCTCGCTGTTCTGCCAGACCGGTTCGATGGCCCGGGGCAACCATTGCGATCCACCAGCCCGGTAGAGCGCGAAGTGGAAGTCCGCATGTGCCTGCCGCGCACCGATCGAGTCCTCGGACCGGCAAAGCCGCAGGTGGTCGGCCAGGGCCACGGTCGCCTTCTCGCGGTCCTCCTCGCCGAAATGTTCGGCGGCCGCACGGACCGCGAGGCTCTCCAGCGCCAGCCGGGTCTGATGCGTGTCGCGGAGGTCCTCGAGCGTCAACTCCCGGACCCACGCGCCGCGGTGCGGGATGATGTCGACCAGGCCGAGCGCCTCCAGCCTCCGCAGCCCTTCCCGGACCGGCATCTGGCTCATCTCCAGCCTTTTCGCCAACTCCACCAGCCGCAGCGGCGTCCCGCTGGGCAGCTCGCCCGACAGGATCAGCTGGTGCAGCTCGGCCGCGGCAGTCTCAGCCAACGTACGGCGCGCGCCCCGGCCGCCGCCCGGCAACAACAACCCGCTCGCGCCGGGCCTGCCGGATCTCGGCGCGGTGAGTTGGGTCTTCGGCATCCGGTCAGCGCTCCTCTGGCATCAGTCCGAGCCGTAGCTCGGGAACCACGGCACCGACCATCCGGGCCGCGTCCAGCAACCCGTCCAGCCCCGACCGTTCGATCAGTACGCCGTTGTGGCGCTGCTGGTCCGCCCGCTCGGCCTCGATCTCACCGGGCAGATACAACCGCTCCACGCCGGGCACAGTGGATGATGCGCGAACCCAGGCGGCCAGCGCCGACGACCGTCGCCGGAACCCGTCGATGCCGCCCAGCAGTTCCGGATCGATCACGAGGAACAAGTGAGCGCAGTCGTTCGGCTGGTCCGGCTCCCGGTAGAGGGGCCGGACCTGGTCGCCCCAGCCGCCGCCGCTGAGCACCCCGGTCAGCACGTCGATCATCAGCGCCAACCCGAACCCCTTGTGCCCGGCGGCCGGCAGCAACATCCCCAGTACGGCGGCCTCAGGATCCGTCGTCGGTAGTCCTGACTGGTCGGTCGCCCACGTCTCCGGGATCGGCCGCCCGGCCGACGCCGCCAGCCGGATCTTGCCCAGGGCAACCGCCGACAGCGCCATGTCCAGCACGATCTCCGGCCCGTCCTCGGTCGGCACGGCGATCGCCAACGGGTTGTTACCGACGACGCGCTCGGCGCCACCCGGCGCGGGCATCAGCGGGGTGGTGTTCGACATCGCGATGCCGAGGCAGCCGGCATCCGCGGCCTGCATGGCCCACCGGCTGGCAGCGCCGAAGTGGTGCGCGTTGCGGACCGACACCAGGCCGATCCCGTACCGTCCGGCCCGCTCGACTGCCAGGCCGATCGCCCGCGGGCTGGACAGCTGCCCCATCCCGCCGCGGGCGTCCGCCACCACAGCCGCACCGACGTCGTGCAGGATGGCCAGCCCGCGCTCCCGGGTGACCCCGCCCGCGTTCAGCCGGTCGACGTACATGGGGACGAGCATCACGCCGTGCGAGCTGACGCCGCGCAGGTCCGCCTCGATCAGAGCGGAGGCGATCAGCGCCGAGTCGGCCGGCCTGAAGTCCAGTGCGGTGAAGATGGCCGCAACCGTGGCCTCCAACCAGGCCGGACGGATCAGCACCCGCCGGTCCGCGTCCCAGGCCTGGGTGATCATCGGGACTCCTCGGTCCAGGGCACTAGCAGCCTCTCCAGCAGGACGAGTCCGTAGAACAGCGCGATGCTCATGATGCCGAGCAAAGCCATCGCAGCGAAGGCCAGCGCGGTGTCCGCACTCGCACCGGACTGCACGATCACATAGCCCAGACCGGAGGTGGCACCGACGAACTCCGCGATCACCGAGCCGATCACCGCAAGCGAGATGGCCACCTTCAGGCCGACGAAGATCTGCGGCAGCGCGTACTGGAAGCGCAGCTTGAAGTACTCCTGGGTCCGGGTGGCGTTCAGCGACCGGAGCAGTTCGACCAGCTCGACCGGGGTGGACTTCATCCCGGTCGCGGTCGAGATCACCACCGGGAAGAAGCAGACCAGCAGCACCATGATCACCTTCGGCGCCTGGCCGAAGCCCATCCAGACCACCAGCAGCGGCGCGATCGCGATCTTCGGAATCGCGTTCACCGCCAGCAGCAGCGGGTAGATCACCCGCTCCAGCACGCTCGACCGGACGATAACCAGCGCGATCGGTACCCCCACCGCGATCGCGAGCAGGAAGCCCTCCACCGTCTCCAGCAGCGAGACCCAGGTCTGGCTCAGCAGATAACCGGGCTGGACCCGGATGGCGCTGATCACATCGGGCGGGCTCGGCAGCAGGTACTTCTGGATCGAGAACACGATGGTGGCCAGCCACCACAACGCGATCGCCAGCACCAGGCCCAGAACCGGCAGCAGGATCGCGGCCGTCCGCGTGCTGGTCAGTCCCGGGCGGTGGTGTGTCATCGGAGTCATCGGTCGACCTCGACGCGGCCCAGCGGCCGGTCCTGGTCGATCAGCAGGCCGTGCAACTGACTGCTGATCCGGGCCACCTCGGTCACGTACGCGGTCTGGCCGAGCGTGCGCGGCCGCGGGATGGTGATGTCCACGATCTCGCGGACCCGGCCGGGCCTGGGGCTCAGCACCACCACCCGATCGGCCAGCACCACTGCCTCCTCGATCGAGTGGGTGACGAACACGATCGTCGTCGCCAGCTCCGTCTGGATCCGCTGCAACTCCTCGGACAGTTCCGACCGGGTCAGGGCGTCCAGCGCCGAGAACGGTTCGTCCATCAGCATCACTTTTGGGCTGCGGATCAGCGACCTGCACAGCGACACCCGCTGCTGCATGCCGCCGGACAGCTCGTGCGGGAGCCGGCGCTCGAACCCCTGCAGCCCGACCAGCTCCAGCAGTTCGTGCGCGCGATCCCGGTACGCCGACTTGTCCCTTTCACGGTCCCTTTGACGGTCCCTTTCACCGCCGGAGATCTCCACCGGAAGCATCACATTCGACACGACCGACCGCCACGGCAGCAGCGCCGGTCGCTGGAACATGAAGGAGACGTCCCGCCGTGGCCCGGTGACCGGCTCGCCGTTCACCTTGATCCAGCCGGAGGTGGGCGGCAGCAGCCCCGCGATCAGCCGGAGCAGCGTGGACTTGCCACAACCGGACCGGCCGATCAGCGTGACGAACTCGTTCTCCTGGACGTTCAGGTCGATCTCATCGAGGGCCGTGACCCGGCCCTCGCGCCCGTCGAAGACCTGGCCTACGCCGTCCAGCTGGATCATCGCCTCAGCCCTTCGGCGCCAGCGTGCCGTCGACCACGTCGGCCGGAGTCAGGAGGTTCGCCGGCACCTGCCCCGCAGCCACCAGCGCCGCGATGATCTTCGTCACCCGTTCCTGGTCGACCTCACCCAGTTGCCCCTGGAAGCCGGCCGGCTTCACGTACTGCTTCATCAGGTTCAGCTCGGCGGTGGCGACGGCGACATCGAGCTTCGGCACGTACTTCTGCATGGTCTTCGCGGCTTCTGCGGGGTTGTCGATGGTGTCCTGCAGACCCTTCAGCAGCGCCCCGGTGAACCTCTTCACCTGGTCCGGGTGGTCCTTGGCCAGGTCGGTGCGAGTGATGATCGCGTTGCCGTAGAGGTCCGGCAGTACTTCCCCGTAAGGCAGTACGACCGCCTTGCGGTGCTTCGAGTCGGCCTTCTCGACCAGCGGCGCGCCGACCACGAACTGGCCGATGCCGTCGAACTTCCCCGCGGCGAGCAGTTGCGGCAGCGCCGGCGGCGAGGCCGGGACGAACCTCGTCTTGTCCGCCGGGATCCCCACCGCCTTGGCGTACAGCGGGAACATCACCGTGTTGGTAGAGCCCGGCTGGTCACCGATCGACTTGTCGATCAGGTCGGCCGGGGTCTTGATCGGGCCACCCTCGAGCGCCACGATCGCGGCCAGCGAGCGCTGGTGGATCATGCCCACGGTGGTGACCGCGAGCTTCTGCTTCGCCATCGTGATCACGGTGGCGGTGAAGTCGCCGATGCCGTAGTCCGCCTGACCGCCGGCGACCAGTTTCAGCACGTCGACCGTGCCGCTGCCCGGGTTGATCTTGACGTCGAACCCGGCGTCCCTGAAATAGCCCTTGTCCAAGGCGACGTACGCATAGGCCTCGCGGCCGAAAACGTTGAAAGAGGTCAGATAGTTGACCTTCTCCAACTTGGAGTCCCCGTTCTGACCGGCCTTGCTGTCATTGCACGCGCTGACGAGAGCGAGTGCGAAGACCGCCACCAGGGCGACGGCCGAACGCCTGAACCTCATCTGGACCTCTTCTCTCCGATATTTGATCAAACATCAAATATGGAAGGGTGGTCAATCGGCCCCACGGGGACTTCACAGTCTCTTTACCTCACCTGCCAGCGTCCCCGACCCGAGCCGAATGCCGCCCGCCCTCCGAACCGTTCTCCCGACCGATCCCTCCGGACGGGCGTCCGGCCCGACCACAGACCGTACCCGGCCGGACAGCAGAACGCGACGTCCGGCCGCACTCTTCAGGTCCGAATCCGGACATATTTCGATAAAACCCGCTCCCGGTGTGACCTCGGTCATGCGGAGGCTCCCCCGAGCGGCCCGCACGTCACCCTGCGGAGGGATCTGTGCGGAGGCCGGACTTTGACAGGATGACGGGGTGGCGAACGTCGTAGTCGGGACCGCCAGGAGCCTGCTGCGCGGGTCGACGTATCTGCGCTGGGTCTACCTGCTGCTGGGCGCTGCCCTGGTGCTGGCGTTCATCCTGGTCGACAGCGGCCTGGTGGAGATCGTGCGAGGACTGCAACTGCCGAAGCCGTTCGCCGCCATCGTGCTCACCGTGCTGATCATCGTTCCCCCGGTACTGGCCGGTCTGCTGCCTGCGGTGCGCGAGGTCGAGGGCATCGCCGTCGAATCCCTGCTTGGGGTGCGCTTCGACGAGCGTCCCCTCGGCCCGGCCCGCACCTGGCCGCAGCGCCGCCGGACCGCGCTGTGGTTCACCCTGCACCTGCTGGCTGGCGGTCTCACCGGCTTCGTCACGACGATGACCGTCGCCCTCTGCGTCGGCCTGTTGGCGGGCCCGTTCCGCGCCGAGGGCACCCGCAATCTCATCCCGGACTCGATCCGGTACCACGTGACGGGGCGCTGGACCGACGTCTGGATGCCGCTGGCTGCTCTGGTCGGCCTGACCCTGCCGTTCCTGTTGTCCGCCGCCCTCGGCTCAGTGCTGGCGTCCTACGCGCCGCGGGTCCTCGGTCCCACTCCGGCCGAACGCATCGAACTGCTCGAACGCCGAACGGCGACCCTGGCGGAGCGGAACCGCCTGGCCCGCGAACTGCACGACAGCGTCGGCCACGCGCTCAGCCTCGTCACCATCCAGGCGGCGGCCGCCCGGCGGTTGCTGGCCACCGACCCGGCGTTCGCAGAGACCGCGCTGGCAGCGATGGAGACGTCGGCCCGAGCCGCTCTCGCCGACCTGGACCACGTGCTCGGCCTGCTCCGCGACGACCGCCGCGACGGCTCGACGACAGCCCCGCAGGCGACCCTCAGCGATGTGACCCGGCTGGTGGACGCGACCCGCGCGGGCGGGATCACCGTCACGGTGCACCGCGAAGGCGACCTGGCGACCCTGCCGGCGGCGGTGTCACGGGAGGCCTACCGCATCGTCCAGGAAGGCCTGACCAACGCCATCCGGCACGCCGGCCGGGACGCGGACGAGTTGGGGGTCGAGCTGTCCCTTGCCTTCGACAGCACCGCGCTCCGGCTGGAACTGACCAACCCGGTCGCCGTTGGTGGCGGCGCCGGTGCTGCCGGTCGCGATGGCGGGCGCGGGCTGGCCGGGATCCGCGAACGGGTCGCGGTCCTCCGCGGCACGGTCGAGGCCGGCCGGGTCGACGATCAGTGGCGACTGGCAGTGACCCTTCCGGTCGCCGTCAAAACGAAGGGATGACGGAAGGGATGACATGGAGATTTCGGTAGTCGTCGTCGATGACGAGCCGCTGATCCGGAGCGGGCTGCGCGCCATCATCGACGCCGAGTCCGATCTGACTGTGGTCGGTGAGGCCGCTGACGGGGCAGAGGTGCTCCCGGTGGTCCGAAGGACCAGGCCCGATGTCGTCCTGATGGACGTCCGGATGCCCGCGGTGGACGGCATCCGCGCCACCCGGCTGCTGCTGGACGGACTCGACCCCGCGCCCCGCGTGCTGGTCGTCACGACGTTCGAGAACGACGACTACGTGTACGACGCCTTGCGGGCCGGCGCCTCGGGCTTCCTGCTGAAGCGGACCCCGCCGGACGACATTGTGCAGGCGATCCGGACTGTCGTCACCAGCGACTCCCTGCTGTTCCCGGAGGCGATCCGTTCGCTGGCCCTGGCACACGTCCGCGAGCAGCAGCTGCAACCGACCGGGCTGGCTCACGCCCAGCTCACCGAACGGGAGCAGGAGGTGCTGCGCCTGATGGCCCGGGGGCTGTCCAACGCGGAGATCGCCGGCGAACTGGTGCTCGGCGTACAGACCATCAAGACCCATGTGGCGAACACGCTCGCCAAGCTCGGTGCGCGCGACCGCACCCAGGCGGTCATCCTCGCCTACGAATCCGGCTTCGTTCCCTTGCACTGAAGGGGTGCAGGACACCTCAGGTGACCGCGAGCTCCTCAGCGACCTCGCATGCGTCGTGCAGGTGCTCGACCGAGTCGGCCTTGACGGCGACGCGCTGCAGCAGCGTCCGGAACACCTGGCGCTCCGACTTCTCGAGGCTGCCGAGCACTTCGTCCTCGGCAGCCACCAGTTTGGTCTCCAGCGCGCACAGGGTGCTGCGGCCTACCCCGGTCGGCGCGATCAGCCGCGCCCGCCGGTCGGCCGGGTCCGGCTGCCGCTCGACCAGGGCCGCCTTCTCCAGATCGTCGAGCAGGTACGTCATCACGGTGCGGTCGACGCCCAGGTGCTGGGCCAGGTACAACTGCCGCCGCGGGCCCTCGAAGACCACTGTCGCCAGCACTTGGTAGCCCCGTGGGCCACCCGGCGTGTCCGCGAGCGCCGCGGCCGCAGCCTTGGCATACCGCCTGAAGACCACGCCCAGCGCCCACCCCAGGTCGTCCTCGACGGACGTGCCTGCGGCGATGCGGGCTCGCGCCTCGGGCGATGGCTTGGTCATGGCACGCATCCTACCCACTGACACCATCCCGGAATACGGTCTAACTTGAATATGTTCTGCTGTACAGATTATCTTCAAGGCAGCTCACCTGAGCTCCCCCGATACCCACCGCTCGAGGCGGCCGCCACCCCCGAGCGATCAAGTTCTCCGAGAGGAATCGACATGACCACCCTCCTTCGCATCGACGCCAGCATCCGGGTCGAGGGATCCGTGAGCCGTGCGCTGGCCGACAGCGCCCAAGCGGCTTGGGAAGCGGAGCACCCGGGCGGCACCGTGATCCGGCGTGATCTCGGTCTCCACCCGATCCCCGCCGACACCTGGTCACTCGCCGTCGGGGCGACGATGGGCATGCTGCCCGAGGACCAGGTCGGCCCCGAGCATGTTGCCGCCACGGCGCTGGCGCGCGAACTCAGCGACGAGCTGAGGGCAGCCGACGCCGTCATACTCGCCGTGCCGCTGTACAACTACGGCACCTCGCAACACGTCAAGACCTGGATCGACCTGCTGCTGACAGACCGGAACCTGGTGGCCGATCCCCTACCGCTGGCCGGCAAGCCGATCATCCTCGCCCTGGCCCACGGCGGTGGCTACAGCGCCGGCACACCGAAGGAGGGCTGGGACCACGCCACGCCGTACCTGGAGCGTATCTTCGGCGATGTGTTCGGCATGCAGGTCCGTACGGCCGTGGCCGAGCTGACCCTGGCCTCGGTTACGCCGGGAATGGAGACGCTGGTCGACGCGGCCAAGGAGTCCGCCGAGGCCGCGCTCGTTACGGCCGAGGAGCACGGGGCCGACGTCGCCCGCCAGCTCGCCGACGCTGCCTGAGCACGCTGCATCAGCGAGCCGGCACCCACCGATCAGACCGGTTGCCAGCTGGAGAGCGTGACCGACAGCGTCGCCTCCACCGGCTCGGCTAGTACGGCGAGCCGAGCGGCCAGCACTTCCGCCTCGATGTGCCGGGCACTCGGCGTCATCGCCACCAGCCGCTCCACGGCAGCGTGATCCAGCCGCATCGCCACCTCCACCAGTTCGCTGCCGAGCCGTTCGAAGTGGCCGGTCAGAGTCCCGGCGAGCCGCCGCTCCTTCTCCTCGTCGACCCGGACCATCCCCAGTACGCCGATCAGCTCCGACAGGTGAGCCTGGTTCGGCGTGACGACCAGCAGGACTCCGCCTGGAGCCAGCACGCGGGCCATCTCGGCGGCGTTGCGAGGGGCGAACACGTTCAGCAGGACCTGCGCGGCATCATCCTGCAGCGGGAGCTCCCGCCAGGCGTCACAGACCACCGAGCCGATCCGCGGGTCCACCTTCGCGGCTCGGCGGGCGGCGTACCGGGAGACGTCGAGGGCGAGTCCGCTCCGCCCGGGCGCTGCTTCAACCACGCCGGCCAGGTAGTACGCCGTTCCGGCCCCGACCTCTACCACCAGTCCATCGCCAGCGGGCGTCTGCTTGATGAGCGCGTCGCGGATGGGCGCGTAATGGCCTGCGCCGAGGAAGTCCACGCGCGCATCGATCATCGCTGCCGAGTCCCCCTCGATCCCGGTCGTGCCGGACGGCAACAGGTTGAGGTACCCCTGCTTGGCCAGGTCGAACACGTGCCCCCGCAGGCAACTCGCCGTACGGGCGGACAGGCCGAGCGTGTCTCCACACACCGGGCAACGCAGCGCGGAGACGACGTCGGGGTGCACGACCAAGAGGCTATCCGGAGACGTCGCGGCTGGTGATGCGCGCCCAGGCGGCCGCATAGAAGACAACCAGATACGCCCCCTGCATCAGCAGGTTGCGGACAATATCGTGCCAGTACGGCGGATCTCGGAGCAGGTCGGCGAACGAGGTCCAGCCGTAGGTCAGCAACCACGGATGGATCACGCTGATCTGCGGGATCGCGCCCATGATGCCGAAGAAGATGAAGGTGCTGAAGGTAGCGGCCATCGCAGCCAGCGGGGTCGAGGTCAGCGAGGACACGAACAACCCGATCCCGGCCAGCCCCAGCAGCGAGAGCGCGATCAGCAGGGCGATCCCGAAAGCCCGGAGCATGCCGTTGCCGAGCGACACCGTCGTCCCGGAGAGCAGGACCACCTTGCCGACCGGGAACAGCGCCACCCCGGCGATCAGCCCGAACAGCCAGACCGTCATCGTCGCCGCCAGGCAGAAAACAACGAGCGCGACCATCTTCGCCGCGAGCAACCGGGCTCGCCCGGCCGGCGCCGTCAGCAGGTTGCGCATGGTGCCGAGGCTGGACTCGCCCGCGAGCGACTCCCCCGAGATCACTGTCACCGCGGTCGGCAGGAAGAACGGCAGCGACAGCCCCAGGCTCGCGACCACCAGGAACAGCCCGTTGCCCGCGATCTGCCCGATGAACCCGTCGGCCCCGCTGTTCGAGCCGGAGACCCGGATCGCCACCCCGACCATCACCGGTACGGCGGCCAGGACGCCGAGCAACACCCAGGTCCGGGCCCGGCCGAAGACCAGGTGCAACTCCGACCTGAACAAAGCCAGCGTGTGCCGCCCAGCACCCGGCCGGGCGATCTCGACCCGGTCGACCGTCTCACTCAGCGACATCGAAGCCCTCCCCGGTCAGTGCCACGAAGGCATCCTCCAGGCTGGGTCGTTCGAGGCCGAAGCCGTGGATCCGGACATCGGCCGTGACCAGCGCCGCCGCCAGTTTGTCCACCGGCAACTCCCCCGGATCGCCTTCGACTGTCTCGTCCAACTTCTTCACGTCGGTGACGCCGAGCCCGGTCAGGGTCTTCGCCGCATGGTCCAGGTCCGGCGTACGGACGACAAGCCGCGGGCGGATCTCTGACCTCAGGTCGGCCATCGTGGACTGCCGGACGATCCGGCCCCGGCTCATCACGGCGGCGTGGGTGCAGACCTGTTCGACCTCGGTCAGCAGGTGCGTCGAGGTGAAGACGGTCGTGCCGTCATCGGCCAGTTCCCGGATCAGCCCGCGGACCTCGCGGGTGCCCTGCGGGTCCAGGCCGTTCGTGGGTTCGTCGAGCACCAGCAGGTCCCGGCGCTGCATCAGCGCGACCGCGATCGCGAGCCGCTGCTTCATGCCGAGCGAATAGGCCCGCACCTTTTTCCCCGCGGCGTTGGACAGGCCGACCCGTTCGAGGGCCTCGCCGGCGCGGATCTTGCGGGTGCGCGGGTCAGCAGTCCGGTCGGCCGCGTCGAAGCGGAGCAGGTTCGCCTGGCCGGTCCAGAACGGGTAGAAGGCGGGCCCTTCGACCAGCGCTCCGACCCGTGGCAGGACAGCGAGCTGTGCCTTGGGCATCGGCTGCCCCAGCAGCTCCACGGAGCCGGCGGTGGGGGCGATCAACCCGAGCAGCATCCGGATCGTGGTGGTTTTGCCGGATCCGTTCGGCCCGAGGAAGCCGAAGACGCTGCCGGCCGGAACTTCCAGGTCGATCGCGTCCACGGCCACCTGGCCGCTGCGGAACTTCTTGGTCAGGCCGCGGGTCACCACCGGAGGTGAGCCCTCGGCGGCTCCGAGGCTCACGGGTGTCAGCGGGGTGCGTTGGCGACGGCTGATTGGAGCACGCTCGGCGGGACCAGTCCGACCAGGATCCTGCCGTCGTTGGTGATCAGGGCACTCACCATCTTGCTGGTCAGCACCTTGCCCGTGCCCCAGCTGCCCTGGATCGTGGGAGCGTTCGCCAGCAACTGGTCGAGTGGGCCCGATCCGGAAGGCACCTGGGCGCGCAGGACGGCTACGCTCTCCCAACCCGTGCCGACCACCGTCGGCTTCTCGCTCGACGACTTCTCGTTCGACGGCTTCTGCTGGTTCTTGGGCGGCGTGGCCTTCGAGTCCGGGGCGCGGCTCGGCAGCTTCTGATCGGTCACCTTGGTGCCCGAGGGCGGCGTGAAGGCGAAGGTGCTTGCCGCCGGCACGTTGAACGACACCGCCGAGAAGCCGAGCTGCACAGCCGGGTCCGTGCCGGTCCGGGGCATCACAGTGACCTGCAGCGGGACCCAGTTCTTCGAATCGACTGCCAGCGTGACCGAGCCCACGGTGGTCTTGTCGGTCTTCGGTACCAGGCGGAGCTTGTAGGCGTCCCGGCCGGCCACCGTCTCGGTGCCGGTGACCTGGACCTGGGTGGTCGGGTCGATCGCGGCCAGGAACTGCTTGGCCACCGCCTGCGGGTCGTACGACTTCTCCGGCGTGGCCTCAGGCTTGGCGGACCCGGCCGGGATGTTCAGCTTGGTGGCCTCGCGCTTGTCCGAGTCGTAGGCCCAAGCCGTGGTGCCGTCGCTCGTCCAGACCCGCTCGGCCATGTTGTCCAACAACGACACCTTGGCCTTGTTCGGCCCGGCGAAGGCGACCCGCGCGGTGTGATCACCGGTCAGCAGACCGGTGATAGTGCCGGTCACGGTCCCGCTACCGCCGTCGTGGCCGGCGCCAGGCAGCGCAGGCAGCCCCAGGTTGGTGGTGGACCGGACTGTGCCGGTCAGGCCGTCGACCTTTGCACTCTGCACCTTGGCGAGCAGGTCCTGCGCGGTGATCACGGGCAGCTGAGGTGACGCGTCAGCGACCACCGGCCCGAACGTTCCCACGCCTGCCACCACTGCGACTGCCGCTACCGGCACCAACCACCGTTGACTACGCTGCGCTGAACCCATGCGACAAGAATTGCACCGCGGGCCCCCCGAACCAAGTCTGGTGCGCTCGTTCAGGGTCGAATCACCCAAAAGAGGGAGGGTCAGCGGCTCTGTAGGGCGTCCAGCGCGACGGTCATCGCAGCGGCGACCCGGAAGTCCAGCCGCTCGTCCGGAACGCTCACCCGGTAGCGGTCCCGGACCGACATCTTCCGCTCCACCGACAGTACCGGCTGACCGCTGGCCCGGTCGGTGAAGTCGAAGTGGAAGATGAACGGCAGCGGGATCTCGCCGACGACGGGGACGAACTCCCACACCCGCCTGACGATCGCGACAGTGGCGTTCCGCTCGGTGCCGTTGGCCTCCACTCCGCCGCCGGCCAGCTGCCAGCTGGACCGTAGCAGGCTCTTGCCGAACTCCTTCTTGAACCACCCGATCGGCTGGCCGTTCGCGTCGAAGACGTCGTACCCGGAACCGAGGTCGATCGTCTTGCGGGCCTTGAACGAGAAGACCACCTGTGTCTTGCTGTCGTCGGCGTAGAAGGTGACCTCCTCCTTGAACGCCATCCGTTTCTGCTGCGCGAACGCGATCAGCGGACCGTCGGTGCCGTCCGGGTTGGTGGCGATGAGCTCGTACTTGTTGGCCATCATCGTGATTCGCTGCTTCATCGAGAAGGCAGGCACGTACATGGTCGAGGGGTCGTTGACAGGTGGTAGCGTCATGTGCGGATTGTGTCACTCATTCGGGCTCATCCGGACCATCGAGCCGCAGGCCAACCCGCCCAACCGGATCCCGCGAGCCAACCCCTCGGTGACCTCCGACGCCCCGGTCAACTCGATGGTGAGTTCGCCGACGCCCTGCAGCGCGAGATCGCGCGCCACCTCGACACCAAGTTCGATCGCCTCGTCGACCGTCCGGGCGGGCCGCCACAGCACCCCGAACTCCGTGGCCGGCCGATCCGGGCCCACCTGTACGACGAGGGCGTCCGGTCGTTGCAGGTACAGCGCGGGCTCCGCGGCGTCGAGCACGACCACGTGCACTGACTGCTTCCCCGCACTCTGATCGGTGGGCTGCTGAGCTGACGCCGCCTCGGCGATCACCAGCGCAGGCTCCTCTCCCGGCAATCCCCGCTGCCCCCAGGACTCCTGGTGCACGGCCCAGGAAAGCGGCCTCCGCGCGGCCCAGCCGGAACGCACCAACTCGGGCGTCGCGGCGAACTCCGTCACATGCCCCACACACAGATAGCCGACCAACTCCACGTGCGCCGGCAGATCCAGCACCGCACCGACCT
>JAWWOY010000456.1:0-4267 GCA_033851195.1 Kribbellaceae bacterium
CCAACGCCTCCCGGGGTGTGCGCCCAGCGCGCAGATCGGCAGCCAGTACGCCGCACGCCTCGATCACCTGGGTACGCCGAACTGCGGCAGCCCGGCGCTGGCGCTGTCGAGACCTCAGGCCGAGCACGACCATCGCGACGACGCTTACAGCCAGCAGGGAGACCAGGGTCTGCACCCCAAGCGTTGCACCCACAGCGACTGCCGACACGACGACGGCTCCAACCATCGCCAGCAGTCGCCCGGTCGGCCCTCGCCGGGACGCTTGTCTTCCTACCCGGAGCCCAGCAGACAAGCCCGGCAGCAGTCGGCCCCGGTCACCCCCGCGCAGTCGCTTCCGGGCGGGCTCATCGAGAGGAGCCAGCCGATGAATGCCTCGACTTCGCCGCGGCAAGATCACTGTGACAGCGAGGAGCGCCATCACAGCAGCCAGCAGCGCGGACGAGGTACGCGCCTCAGCGGTCACGACGCACCCACCGCATCCACCGCATCCACCGTGTCCTCCGCACCCTGCGCATCCACGGCACGACAGTCGCAACACCTACCGGACGAGCTGCGATCACTGCACGTACCTCGCCTACCAGGCTGATTGCGCACCCCGGACGCAGAGCCGTGGCAGCACCCAAGGAGCATCCCTTGGGCCGTCACGCGGCACCCGCTAGCAGCTTGGTGAACCGGCTTGCGCCGTCACACAGCTCGACCTTGCCGTCGGCACCGAATCGAACCGCAGGAAGGGTGATCGCATAACCATCCGCCGCCCGCCCCAGCACCCGCACCTCGGACACCCGGCGCCTTCCATCCGGACCACGGACCAGGTGGATCACGGCCTGCAATGCCGACGTGAGCTGGCTGTGCAGCGCCTCCCGCCCCAGGCCCGCCAGGGCACCCAGCGCTTCGAGCCGCGCCGGCACATCCGCGGCAGAGTTCGCGTGGACCGTGCCGCAGCCACCTTCATGGCCGGTGTTCAACGCGCTCAGCAGATCCACCACCTCGGCACCTCGAACTTCGCCGATGACCAGCCGGTCCGGACGCATCCGCAGCGCCTGACGGACCAGGTCCCGCAGCGTGATCTCGCCACTGCCCTCGACATTCGGCGGGCGTGCCTCCAACCGAACCACATGGGGATGATCGGGTCGCAGCTCGCTCGCATCCTCGACCACGACCAGTCGCTCAGAACCGTCGATCAGCGACAGCAACGAGTTGAGCAGAGTCGTCTTGCCCGTCCCAGTTCCACCGCTGATCAGGAAGGCCAGCCGGGCGTCCAACAGGTCGCGCAGTACCGCCGCACCTCCGGGAGGCAACGATCCGGCCGCCACCAGGTCGTCGAGATCGAAGACCTTGCGGGCCGGCACTCGAAGAGACAGGCAGGTTCCTGGCGCCGCGACCGGTGACAGCACGGCATGGAAGCGAGTGCCGTCTGAGAGCCGCACGTCGACGTACGGGATGGCGTCGTCGAGTCGCCGCCCGGCCGCGGCGGCGAGGCGGGTGGCCAGTCGACGGACGGCTGCCTCGTCACCGGTCCGGAGCGCGACCCGTTCGAGCCCGGCGCCGCGGTCGACGTACACCTCGTTGGGGCCGTTCACCAGGATGTCGGTGATGCCTGGCTCGGAGAGCAACCCGTCGAGCGGTCCGGCACCGAGCGCCTCGCGGCGGAGTGCTGCAACGACCGCGAGAACGGTCGAGTCGCCGAAGACGCCACCGTTGGCCCGGAGCGCGGCGGCGACCCTGGCGGGGGTGGGGTCGGAGCCCTGCGCGGCAAGGGTTCCGCGGACTCGGTCAAGCAGGTCGGCCGGGACGTTCACGCGGCCACCAAGGAATAGAGACCGAACAGGTCCAGCAACTCCGCCGCCGCCCGACCGAGTGCCCCACGTGGCTCGGGATCGAAGCGACCCTTGTCCATCCGGGCCGGCAGATCCGGATCGAAGCGCAACTGGGCGGCCAGCGGCAACTCGAGATATTCGGCCACATCGACGGCCGACAGCCTGCCGAGTGCAGGCTCCCGGGCGACCACACGCAGGTCGTTCGCCATCAGTTCGAGTTGTCCGGTCACCCGGGCGGCGGCTGCGCAGGACCGGACGTCCCGGGGCACGACGAGCAAGGTCGAGGTGGCGCGGACCAGTGCCTCCTCGACCGCAGGATCAGAGCGCCGCGGCAGGTCGACCACCACCAGATCGCTGCTGCGCTGGGCCGCGCCGAGAACAGATCGCATCGCCTCGGGTGGCAGGCCGACCACATCCGACCGGTCCCACGACAGCACCGCCAGACCGTCGATGAGGGGCAGCGCAGACCGCAGTGCGGCTGCACTCACCCGCCCGGCCGCGCCGACCAACTCCGGCCATCGCACGCCGCGGCCGGTCTCGCTGCCCAGCGCCAGGTCGATGCCGCCGCCGAGAGGATCCCCGTCGACCAGCATGGTGCGTAGGCCCCTTCTGGTTCCGGTCACCGCTACCGCGGCGGCCAGGGTCGTTGCGCCTGCTCCGCCGCAGCCACCCACGAAAGCCAGCGTGATGGCCGACCTGACCGCGCCGTCGACACTGTCCGCGAACTTGTCGCTGAGGGCTGTCTCCTGGTCCGGCAACAGAAACACCTGTTCCGCGCCGATCGCGACCGCGCGGCGGTAGACCTGCGCATCATCCGGATCCGCCCCGACCAGCACGACGCCAGGCCGTCGTACCGGTTGGGTGCGAGCGAGCGGGTCGGCGAGGTCCGGACCGACCACGACCAGGGATGCGGTCTGCCAGCAGCGGCGGACACCGAGCAGATCGGCCTCGACCTGCGGCGTCACCTCGGCAGCGGCGGCGAGGCGCAGCAGGTCGTCGAGTAGCAGTTCGTCAGCGGTGGCCAGCAGCACGGCCGACGACGGCGCTGTGAAGGAGTTGTCCATGCCGGAGAAGGTGCCGTCGATTCGCCCCCGGGCCCGCGCGACTTCCCGCCTTGTGGACAAGGGACCTGTCGGCTTTCCGTCAGCAGCGGCAATCCGCCAGTTCGACCTGGCGACCAACGGGTACCAACAAGGCTACGGTTCGTTTCGAAGCGTCCTTAACTAAGTTTCCTCCAAGGCGAACCGCCCCCGTCCAGCCGCCGTACACCCGTGCACAGCTCAGCTCCTGACCGGAGGACCGCCCATGAGTCGATTGCGCACCCTGACCGCGGCCGTTGCGACCGCTGTCATCGCCACCGCCGGCGTTTCCGTCGCGACCGCCGGACCGCCGACCACCCCGAACAACGCAGCAGCCCCGACCGCGCTGAACGCAGCAGCACCGCAGGCGACCAGCGGCGGCGTGAAGACCGCCTACTTCACCCAGTGGGGCATCTACGCCAACGGCTTCTACCCGAAGAACCTGATCAGTACCGGAGTCGCCGGCAAGCTCGACTTCCTCAACTACGCGTTCGCCAACATCCACCCGACCAGCCACACCTGCTTCATGGCGAACCACGCGGCTTCGCAGGACGAGACCAACCCGAACGCCGGGGACGGGGCCGGCGACGCCTTCGCCGACTACGGCAAGTCGTACGGCGCGGACATCAGTGTGGACGGTGTCGGCGATGTCTGGAATCAGCCGATCCAGGGCAACTTCAACCAGCTCCGCAAGCTGAAGAGGCAGTTCCCGAACCTCAAGGTGCTCATCTCGATCGGAGGCTGGACCTACTCGAAGTACTTCTCCGACGCCGCCTCCACCGCGACCAAGCGCCAGCAGTTCGTCAGCTCCTGCGTCGATATGTTCCTGAAGGGCAACCTGCCGGTGGTGGACGGCTTCGGCGGTCCCGGCAGCGCCGCGGGACTGTTCGACGGCATCGACCTCGACTGGGAGTACCCCGGCTCACCCAACGGCCACGTCGGCAACCACTTCAGCGCTGCGGACAAGCAGAACTTCACCCTGCTGCTGGCCGAGTTCCGCGCCCAGCTCGATGCCTACGGCAACAGCATCGGCAAGAAGATGTGGCTGACCGCGGCCACCCCCGCCGGGCAGGACAAGATCGCCACTGTCGAGACGAACAAGGTCGGTCAGTACCTCGACTACAACAACTTGATGTCGTACGACATGCACGGCGGTTGGGACGCCTCCGGTCCCACCAACTTCCAGGACCCGCTGTACGCGGCGCCGAACGACCCAAGTACGCCGATCCCGCCGGGCTCGGGCAAGTACAGCGTCGACAGCGCGGTGAAAGCGTGGACCCAGGGCGACCCGGCCTACGGCATCCCCGGCGGGTTCCCCGCGAACAAGCTCACCATCGGCTATCCCTTCTACTACAGGGGCTGGAAGGGCGT
>JAWWOY010000170.1:0-3491 GCA_033851195.1 Kribbellaceae bacterium
ACATTGGCGAGCGAGGCAACAACAGGCGCGGCCGGGGAGCGGCCGGTACTGCATTGCTACTTCCGCGAGCACCTGTTCATGACCACGCGGGAAGCCGCCGACATCCGGGCGCGGTTCGTCGTCTTCGGCGGAGCGCCAGGTCCGGTCCACGGGCCACCCCGTCGCGGTCCGAGACGAGCTGGAGAGGGCGATTGGCGCACGCGTTTTGATCACCGATCCCAACCCACGAGCGGCGGGCCGTGCGGGCCGGTCCGCCGCGCCCATGCACGGCCGCCTGAGCGGGCCATCGGGTGGCCAGCCCGTTGACGCTCACGACACGTGCCACCACGCCCGTCTCGTTGCTGCGGTGCCAGCGCAGGACCTCTGACGCAATCTCAAACATGACCGATCACCTCGTTCGGCATCCGACCTCGGAGCAATAGCGCGTCCCAGCGACCTGGTTTATGGACGGCGGACAGTCCGGCCAGTGAATACGCGATTGCTCCCGTTCTGGCGTCGATGTGGCGGAAATGCGTTCGAACACGTACCAGTAGCCCGAATCTACGGCTAGAGTCCCCTTGTGCCAATGTTCCGCATCAAAGAAGCCGCCGACCTGCTCGGGGTGAGCGACGACACGGTGCGCCGCTGGGCTGACGGTGGGCGGATCGAGACAACCACCGACGACTCAGGGCGACAGGCGATTGATGGCGCGATGCTGGCCAGGTTCGCCGAGGAGCTTGCTCAGGATGCAGCACGCCTCCAGACCCGCGACATCTCCGCGGAGTCGGTCCGAAACCGCTTCAGCGGCCTCGTAACTCGTGTCGTGCGGGACACGGTGATGGCCCAGGTGGAGATCCAGGCCGGACCGCACCGGTTTGTCTCCCTGATGAGCTGCGAGGCCGCCGACGAACTCGGCCTGGAACCGGGCGTGCTGGCGGTCGCGGCTGTCAAGGCAACGAGTGTGTTCGTGGAAATCCCACGGGTTCGCTAACGACAGCAGATCTGACTGAGGAGTCGCCATGCGTCGTTTCGTCGTCACTCTGATCACTGGTCTCGTCGGCGTCGGCCTCGCCGGCTGCGGATCCGGTGGGTCGGACTCAGGCTCCACCGGCACCGCCAGCACTTCCCATTCCGCCTCGGCCTCGCCCTCGCTGTCCGGGGACCTCACAGTGTTCGCCGCTGCGTCGCTGAAGGATTCATTCACCGACCTCGGCAAGCAGTTCGAGGCGGCCCACCCGGGGGTTAAAGTCACCTTCAGCTTCGCCGCCAGCTCTGCCCTCGCGGCCCAGATCACGTCCGGCGCCCCTGCCGACGTGTTCGCCTCGGCCAGCACCAAGAACATGGACAAGGTCGCCGCTGCCGCCACCGCCCCGAAGGTCTTCGCCAAGAACGTCATGGAGATCGCCGTGCCCCCGTCGAACCCGGGCAAGGTCACGGGCCCGAACTCCCTGGCGAGCCCCTCAGTCAAGACCGCCCTGTGCCAGCCACAGGTTCCGTGTGGCGCGACCGCGGCGAAGGTCTTCACCAACGCCAAGATCACGGTCAAGCCCGTCACACTCGAACCTGACGTGAAGGCCGTGCTGAGCAAGGTGCAACTCGGCGAGGTCGACGCCGGTGTCGTCTACGTGACCGACGTCCTCGCGGCCGGGGCCAAGGTCAAGGGTGTGGAGATCCCTGCCGACGTCAACGCCTCCACCAGCTACCCCATTGCTGCACTGACCAAGAGCGCCAACGCCAAGGCGGCCTCCGCGTTCGTGGACTACGTGCTGTCGCCGACCGGTGGGGGCGTCCTGACAGCGGCCGGCTTCCAGAAGCCCTGACCGCGCCGCCGTGGAGCCGACGCTGACTCCGCTCGCCACGCCCTCGAAACTGAGCCCGAGGGAGCGTGAGCGGCGGGCCTTGCGCGGTGGCGGGTCACGGTCTGCGCCCGCCCCGCTGCTCGTGCCTGCCCTCGTGGCGGTCGCGTTCGTTGTCGTGCCGCTGGCGGGACTGGTCTTCCGGGCCCCGTGGGGGCACGCCTGGTCGACCATCACCATCCCGTTCAGCCCCACTGCGGTCATCATGGCCGAGACCTTCGTCGCCATGCCATTCCTCGTCGTCACGTCGAGGGAGCGCTGCGGTCCGCAGACCGGGGGTTCGAGGAGGCAGCCGCAACCCTGGGCGCGAAGCGCATGACCGTGTTCCGCCGGATCACTGTCCCGTTGGTCGCCCCATCGCTGGGGCGACGGACCAGCCCTTGCCCCCGTATGCGCTAGACCTGTGAACAGAGCTCACTCCTGTCAAGGGACCAGGGCGGGTAGTCCGAAGGTGCCGGGTAGTCGTTGATCGAGGAAGCGCGTGACGGCACTGACCTGGTCGCCACGAATGGTCAGCACGAGCATGCCCGTTGGGTAGGCGACAGCCGAGCCAGGCCCGGTGAGGTACATACCGAAGGCGGGCTGGTTGTTGGCCCGGGTGGCGATCAGGCGAAGCGCCCGCGCATCCTTCCAGCGGACGCTGGCACGGAAGAAGGAGGCGATCGCCCTTGGGCCGTGGTACTCGTGCGGTGCCGGCGGCATGGCCAACCAAGCGTCGTCGCTCAGCAGCGCGACGACAGCTTCGATATCGTCCGCCAGCAGGGCATCGGCGAAACGTCGAGCAAGCGCTTGGTCTCCAGCGGAAGGTTCCCCGGTAGAGGCGGCTGAGCGACCGTCTGGTGGCCGCAGTCCGTCGACCGACGCCCGCGCGCGTTGAAGGATGCCCTTCGCCGCGGTCGCAGTCGTGTCCAGCAAGTCCGCTGCCTCGGCAGTTGAATATCCGAGCACGTCGCACAAGAGGAGCACGGCGGTCTGCCGTGGTGGAAGCCGCTGCAGGGCGGAGATGAAGGCCAGCTCGATTGCTTCGCGACTCCGGTACCTCGCGGCCGGGTCGTGCTGACTGCTTCGGGACTCCTCCAACCAACTATCCGCGTACGGCTGCAGCCAGGTAAGCTCCCCGCGACGTGTTGGTTCGGGCGGATCGAAGGGCGGCATCGGCTCCGGCGGCTTGCGCCGTTTGCCGTCCTGAATGGCGTTCAGACAGCGATTGGTCGCTATCCGATAAAGCCAGGTCCGCACCGACGATCGACCCGCGAAGCCGTCCAGGCCACGCCACGCCGCGATCAAGACCTCTTGCAGAGTGTCCTCGGCGTCGGTCACCGAGCCGAGCATGCGATAGCAGTGCACGTGCAGTTCGCGAACGTGCGGCGCAATGAGCTCACGAAACGCCTGCTCGTCTCCTGCTCTCGCAGCATCAAGCGTGGATCGGCTCACCGATACATCCTGCCTTAGCCAGAACCTGGGACACCACCGTTCCGATCAGCCGCGCGGGTGTGTCTTAACAACGACGACCACACCGCAGGAGGAACCAGCATGACCGAGAGCAAGAGTGCGGCACTACAGACGGCGCTTGCCTACCACCGGGCTTGGACCAGCCACGACTTCGACCTGGCCATGACCTATGTCGCCGAGGACATCGTGTGCCAGGCGCCGGCG
>JAWWOY010000193.1:0-2577 GCA_033851195.1 Kribbellaceae bacterium
CGGCGACACCGGCTGAATGAGCCCGGGAGTTGGCTCCATCGCCCCTCGTCCTTCGTGCTGCGGTCGGTCGGTGCGGTCACTGCGACAGGCCCCCTGCTGGCCGTCGACCTGGGCTGCGGTGTCGGTCGGCACACCATCCCGGTGGCGAGTGCTCTCCCTTCCGGCTCGCTGGTGATCGGGGTCGATCTGCTGCCGATCGCCGCGACCGAGTTGACCCGGAATGCCCGTGAAGCAGGGGTTCCGGATGCGATCCAAGCGGTCGTCGCGGACCTCGAGACCTTCACGATCAAGCCGGCGCGGGTGGCCCTGCTCATTGCCTGTTCCGCGCTGGAGCACGTGTCCAGCAGGTTGGCGATGGAGCAGGTGTTGCTCGGTTGGCAACGAGTGACCCGGATCGGCGGAGTGCATTGCCTGGTCATCGGTGTGGACAGGCACGAGGTCGATCTGAACGGCAGGACCCGGCCTGCACGCGTCGAGTTCCCGCTGACCCAGGTCGAAGCCGAGGCCATGCTGAGGGAGGGCTACTCGGGCTGGGAATGGCTCGAGTACGTCACTGACACCTTCACTGTCACCGAAGAGCGGGGCGGAACGCCGTACCGGCTGAGGTCCGGTTGTCTGCGACTGCTGGCCCGGCGGGTCGGCTGACGCGAGGACCTGTGCCACTCGCGGACAACGGCCGACTCGGCGCCAGGGGCCGTAGACGCTAGGCTCTGGGCCCATGAGTGAGTTGACGCGCGCCCAGATCCGGGACCTGATGGGCGAGGTGATGAAGGCGCAGGGCAAGACGCTGCCGACCGAGGACAACGCCGACCTGCGAGAGATCGGCTTCCGGTCGCTGGACTTCTCCGAGCTGGCCCTGCGGGTCGAGGACGAGATCGGCGACGAGCTGAACTTCGATGCACCCGGACTGCGTCAGATCGCCAAGGTCGGTGACGTCCTGGACTTCATCGAGCAGCTCCAGTCGGCGTGACCGGTGTGACTCCGCTTCGCCGCACGACCGCATTGATCGGCGACGACAACCAGGTCGTCGTCGGTGGCGAGACGCTGACCTGGCGGACGCTGCACAAACTCCCGCAGCTGCCTTCGCCGGCCGCCGTACTGGTGGACAACGGTGCCGACGCGCTGGCTGCGGTCCGTCACCACGCAGTGCACGGTACTGAGCTGCTCGTCGCCACCTCGGCGCGGGTGGACCTGAGCATGCGCGAGGAACTGGGCGAGTCCGGCTTCGCGGTGGTGATCGCCAACGGTGACGAGCACTCCGTAACGCCCGCGAAGCTGAAGCGGGTGGAGGAGTCCGGCCGGGTCTGGCTGCTGACCTCCGGCTCGACCGGCCGGCCCAAACGGATCGGCCACACGCTGGAATCGCTCACCACGGTCCGCGGCCAGCAGGTGCCACGTACGTGGCTGGTCCCGTACTCGCCGGGCACCTACGCCTGGTGGCAGGTCGTGACGCTCTCGCTGACGCAGGCCGACCAGAGCCTCGTCGTGATCGAGCCGTCCGAGCTGGAGACCTGGCCGCTGATCGCGGCCGAGCATGGAGTGACCGCAGCCTCCGGTACGCCGACGTTCTGGCGGCAGACGATCTACCGCGACACCGAGGCGCTCACGAAGGTCCCGTTGGAACAGATCACGCTCGGTGGCGAGCCGGTCGACCAGGCGATCCTGGACCGGTTGAGCGAGATCTTCCCGCAGGCCCGGATCTCCTGGATCTACGCCTCGTCCGAGGTCGGTGCCTCGATCGTCGTCCACGACGGCAAGGCCGGCTTCCCGAAGGCCTGGCTGCACCGCCCGCCCGACCCCGAGGCCGAGCGCCCGGTCCTGTCGGTCGTCGGCGACGAACTGATCATCAGCTCCCCGCACCACGGTGCCGGGCTGGACGGCGCGGTGCACACCGGCGACCGGGTCGAGTTCGGCGGGGACAACGGCGACCGGGTCCTCATCGTCGGCCGGCTGGACACCGACGAGATCAACGTCGGGGGGTCCAAGGTATCGGCCGGACTGGTCCGCAACGTGCTGATGGGTCACCCAGCCGTGGCCTGGGCCCGGGTCTTCGCCCGTAAAGCCCCACTGGTCGGCAGGATGGTGGCGGCCGAAGTGGTCGCGAACCCGGAGATAGGCCCGATCACCGATGCCGACCTGGTGCAGTGGTGCAGTACCAGACTGCCGGACTACGGCGTACCGCGCCGGATCCGCTTCCTGGCCGAGATTCCTCAGAAGGAGACGTTGAAGAGCGATGTCTGATTCCGCAGCCCAAGCAGGCGCAGGGCCCACCCAGGTGCCGCCGTCGACGGTGGTACTGGTCTCAGGTGGTTCCCGCGGCCTGGGGCTGGCCATCGTCAGCGACCTGATCGACTCCGGCGTCAAAGTGGCCGCCTTCGCCCGTACGGTCACCCCGGAGCTGACCGCCCTGGCGGAGAAGTACCCGGACCAGGTGCACGTCGGCTCGGTCGACATCAACGACGCCAAAGCAGGTCAGGCCTTCGTCAAGGAGGTCGAGGAAAAGCTCGGCCCGATCGACGGCATCGTGAACAACGCGGCAATGGGCCAGGACTCGCTGCACGTGCACACCTCGGCCGA
>JAWWOY010000212.1:0-12589 GCA_033851195.1 Kribbellaceae bacterium
CGTGAGGGCCACTAGCGGAAGCAGTAGGAATCTGAGGACGCGTCGCCGCCCTGCAGCCGTACCTGGTGTGCCCGCAGGCCGCGGAAGTCGTCCCCGTGGGGGAAGACCCGCTCGTCGATGGTCAGGCCGCCGCCGGCGTCCGGATCGGCGTCGAGTTTGGCGAGCCAGGCGCCGACGCCGTCGGGGTAGAACTGGTCGTCCCAGGAGCCGTAGAGCGAGTTGGTCAAGTAAATCCGCTTGCCGTCGCGGCTGACCTCGACCATCTGCGGTCCACCGGCGAGGGGCTGGCCGGGCGCTGCTGGATGTGCGACCCGCCCGGTGATGCCACCGAGCCGAATGGATCCGGTCTCACGAGGGTGGGCCGGGTCGGCGACGTCGTACTGTTTCAGCTCGCCGGTGCCCCAGCAGGACACGTAGAGGAACCGGTCGTCGACGGACAGGCTGATGTCGGTGACCAGCGGCGGCACCGCGCCGAACGGTTGCAACGCGGGCGGCAGTGTCTGCGGGTCGGCCGGCTCGGCCGGGATGGTGATCACCTTCTCGGCTGCCCACGTGTCGCCGTCGTGGTGCCAGCGCCAGACGGAGGCGGACAGGTCTGCGGTGCTCACCACGACACCGACGAAGCCCCAGGTCGCCTCGGGATCGTGCGACGGGCGTAGTTCCAGCACCATCTGGTACTGCTCACCGAGGTCGACACGCTGCAGGTGCCGGCCCTTCTCGAGGTCCCAGAAGTGCAGCGCATGTCCGTACTTATTGGCCAGCAGCAGTTCCGGGTTGACGCCGTCCTCGATCATCGACGGCGTGCCCCACTCACTGGTGATCAGGGTGTTCTGGTTGAGGTGCCACCAGACGTCGTAGGCCAGATACTGCGGGCCGCGGTCGGTCTCCCAGGCGCGCAGCACGTCGAACGTGTCGTGGTCGACCAGCGCGATCCCGCCGGGACCGTCGGCACCGTCGGCACCGCCGAGGCAGGACAGGAAGATCCCGTCCGGGCCGCAGTGCAGGGTGTGCGGCCGGGAGTAGCCGGCCTTGGCCGCGAGTTCCTCCGCGCTCACGGTCCGCACCAGCGTCGGTTGCCGCGGGTCGGGCTGGGTGTCATAGACGTGGACGTTGGATGAGCGCAGCCCGGGTAGCAGCAGATAGCGGCGTTGCAGGCCGTCGGTGTTGTGCCCGGCGTGCATCAACGCGCTACTGCATGCGTTCCAGCCGAAGTGGTGCAGTTCGTCGCCGCGGGTAGGCAGGTCTGCCCAGCCCACGATCGTGCCGTACGTGTCCGAGGCTGGGTCGGTGTCGAGCACTGTGAGCGCGTCCGGCCGCTCGCCACCTCGGTCGAAGGCGACGACATAGGCCAGCAGTTCGGCGGGCGCGGCGATGGCGTCTGCTGGGCTGCGGTAGAAGGTCGGATCGATCCCGTCAGGCAGTGAGTCACTCATCGGAGCCTCCGCAACGAGAGGTTAGAGACACGACCAGCGTCCCACCGTCCCACGCACGCGTCGAGGAAACTCTTCCGAAGCGGCGTCATGATTCGGTGGACGGACCGTCACTACGAGTGAATCCATTCCCACCAAGAAGAGTGGAAGTGATCGAAGTGAACCGCAACTTCTCGACGCCGACCGTGGCATACCGGAAAGTCCCGGGCGGCCGATCCCGACCAATGCGCCGCCGGGTGCATTGATGTCCGGGGAGCCGGCAGGACCGAAGCGCTGCCGCGTACGAGTGTGGTTCGGGGACCACGTCGTCGCGGACTACCGGGCGGAGGCCGAGTTGGCCGAAGACTATGCAGTTGCCATGTCGCGCCGGTTCGCCGGTCTGCGCGTGACGAAAGAACCGATTCCCGACTGCGACCCAGGACCGGCGAGGATTTTGCCCGTTGAGCGGCTGTGGGAAGTTCCACCGAATTGACCTGCCGCTGTTTCCGACTGATCCGCCACCACGACGTCTCCGGCGGCAGCGGTACCGGGGCCGTTGCCGAAGGC
This sequence comes from Kribbellaceae bacterium, assembly GCA_033851195.1. GTDB lineage: Bacteria > Actinomycetota > Actinomycetes > Propionibacteriales > Kribbellaceae > Kribbella. The sequence continues at coordinate 1,977 of JAWWOY010000212.1, forward strand.
GTCCAGTTCACCGACGGAGCCGTGGCGCTGCGCTGGTACGGCGACTACCCGACCACGACCGTCTCGGACACCATCGACTCGGTGATCGCGATCCACGGTCACGAGGGCGCCACCGAGGTCCAATGGCTCGACGGGGGCGCCGATCCCGCTCTTATCTGACACGTCCCCTTGGTGTCCCGTGAGGGCCACTAAGGCGCGCCCCAATGGGCCCAGGGGCTGCCCGGGCTCATTCGGACGTCGGCGATCAGAACTTCATGGACTGGGTGATGTCCAGATTGCGGAAGGTCGGCTGGCCGTCGCAGAGCTCCATCATCTTGGCGGCGAACTCGCTGGTGTCGGAGCGCGCGGAGTTCTCCATCGCCGCATCGTAGGAGGCGAACTCGACGATCGTGAAGTAGTGGCCGGGCCGGTCCCGGTCGGCACCGGTGATCGCCTGCGACGGGGCGGGCCCGTCGCCGCCGGCCTCGCGGGACTTGCGGTACTGCTCACTCAACTCGTCGACCTCTTCGGGCCGGGACGTCTGGTACTCGATGACCTGAATGAAACCTGCCATAGCACTCTCCCCCTTGAAGTTGTGTCTGACACTGCTCCTGCTTCGGCCCCGCCGCAAGGGGTGGCCCGCAGGTTTGACGCGGTGCGGACGGGCGGGCCACGAAGAGTGTCTGCTGTCGGCTAAAGAGGTTGGGGTTCGAGCGGCTGCGCTGATTGGCTGTCGGGGTGGACATTCTGATTCTCGGTGGAACGGCTTGGCTCGGACGTGAAATCGCCCGCCAGGCGCTGGACAGGGGACATGCCGTGACGTGCGTGGCCCGGGGCGAGAGCGGCGAGGTGGCCGACGGAGCCGCCCTGATCGCGGCTGATCGGAGCAAGCCGGACGCGTACGACGGCGTACCGGAGCAGGACTGGGACGCCGTGTTCGAAGTGTCCTGGCAGCCCGGCTTCGTCCGGGGCGCGCTGGACGCATTCGGAGCCAGGGCGAAGCACTGGACGTACGTCTCGTCCGGCAATGCCTACGAGTCCTTCGACCAGCTGGGGGCGGATGAGTCGGCTCCGCTGCGGGCCGCTACGGACCAGGACGTTGTTGATCGTGAGCAGTACGGCGAGGCCAAGGTCGCGTGCGAGCTGGCATCTGTCGACGCGGTAGGGGATCGGCTCGTGATCGCGCGAGCCGGTCTGATCGGCGGACCGGGGGACCCGAGCGATCGCGGCGGCGCGTGGGTAGCCCGGGCGGCACGGGCGCCGGAGGAGCCGTTGCTGGTGCCGGACACACCCGAACTCGCGACCGCGGTGATCGACGTACGGGATCTTGCGTCCTGGCTGCTGGACTGTTCGGAGGCCGGCCGGACCGGGACGTTCGATGCGGTCGGCCCGGTGGTCCCGTTCGGCGAGTGGATCGAGCTGATCCGGGAGGTCGGCGGTCACACCGGACCGGTGGTGCCGGCGGACAAGGACTGGCTGGTGGCGCAGAAGGTCGAGCAGTTCATGGGACCTGAGTCGATCGCCATGTGGTTGGTCGAGGATGGATACGAGGGCTGGTCCTCACGAAGCGGCGCCGCGGCCATCGACGCGGGGTTGAAGCACCGGTCGCGGGCTGAGTTGGTGGTGGACACCCTGGCCTGGGAACGCGAACTCGGCCTCGACCGTGAACGCAAGGCCGGCCTGAGCCCGAAGCGCGAGCAGGAGTTGATCGAGTCGCTGCCCAACTGACTGTGGCATCACGAGGCATAACGAGCCTCAGCTGCGGGGCGCGCTGATCGCGCGCTCCGCCCCTGATCGGCAGACCCGATAGCAGCTTGTCCCGCCGATAGCGGGTTACAACCTGCGATCGGCGACGACGACCCGCTATCGGTGCAACCGTGGGAGAGTAACGGGCATGCAGGTGGTGCTCTTGTCCGATACCCATCTCCCGGTGCGCGCGAAGAAGTTGCCGGCGCAGCTCTGGGTGGCGATAGACGCGGCAGACGTGGTGATCCACGCCGGCGACTGGGTGAGCGTCGCGGTGCTCGACGAGTTGGAAGGTCGGTCCCGGCAGCTGATCGGGTGCTGGGGCAACAATGACGGGCCCGAGCTGCGGGCACGGTTGCCGGAGGTCGCGCGGGTGTCACTCGACGGGCTGTCTGTCGCCGTGGTGCACGAGACCGGCGCGTCCAAGGGCCGCGAGGAGCGCTGCGAGAAGGCCTATCCGGATGTCGATGTGCTCGTGTTCGGGCACAGCCATATCCCTTGGGACACGACAACGCCGCGAGGTCTGCGGCTGCTTAACCCGGGCTCGCCCACTGACCGTCGACGGCAGCCGTTCTGTACCTACCAGACCGCGCGGATCGTGTCCGGCCAGCTGACCGAGGTCGTCCTGCACAACCTCTGACAGCTTCGTACGACGACCGGCGTACATGGGGTGTATTGCCTGCTTGGCGGTACACCGGCCACGTGGCTGACAACCCGGCCCGCCCCCGCCCCGAGGGCTCCCGATAGCGGGTTGTTGCACCGGTAGCGGGTCGTTGTCGCCGATCGCGGGTTATAGCACGCTATCGGCGGGACAAGCTGCTATCGGGCATCCGGAAACCTCGGACGGAAGCCGAGTGACGACCTGCGCGTGAGGGCCCGTACGACGACCTGCGCGCGGGCGGAGCGTCGTACGGGCGTTGCTATCCGATCAGGTCCTGGCGTGCTTGGGCTGGGCGGATCCGGAACGGGCGGCGTCAGACCGCGCCGCTCCGGACTCGGGAGTTCGCGACGGGGCGCCGTCTGAAGCTTCGACGAGGCGGAGCTTCAAGCGGTCGCGGACCTCGTCCGGCGTGTATGCGCGGCGCTTGCGTTCGCTCCGCGCAACCACTACTCCCGTTGCCGCGACACCCACCAGCCCGGCCAGCCCTACAACCTTCCACACCTTCATCGCTCCAGGGTCCCGCATCGAGCGCGGACGCGAATCTCCGGCCCCCAACCTCGGCACCTTGCTGCGTTGGCGGAAACGCCACGATGAGTCCGCATCGAGGCGTCTCCCCAGCCCTGCGTTGCACCCAGCTGGAACGGGGCTATGACGCCAACGCTGGCTAGAGTCCCGTAAAGGGACCCGCCCTCATGGGACATTAGGCTTTCGCTGTGGAGACCCGGATCGGACTAGACGAGGCCGCTGAGCTGACGCGGACGGGTGACATCTGGCTGTTCCGTGGGGACAGCGCGGCAGACCGGGCGATCCAGCTGACCACGAACAGTCCGATCAACCACGTCGGGATGGCGATCGTGATCGAGGATCTGCCGCCGCTGATGTGGCACGCGGAACTCGGCCGGTCGTTGTCGGACGTGTGGTCCGGCAACCATCAGCGCGGCGTGCAGTTGCACGACCTGCGCGACGCGGTGACGGTCTGGGCGCACCGGTACGGCCAGCAGGCCTGGCTGCGGCAACTCGATCACCCGATCACTCGCGAGACCGAGGACGCCGTACTGCGAACCGTCGCGCGCCTGGACGGTACGCCGTTCCCGTCGACGGCCCGGCTGGCGTCGCGCTGGCTGCGCGGGCGGATCCCCAAGTTCCGCCAGGGCGAGCGGGAACTGGAGGTGGAAACCGCGTACTGCGCCGAGGTGGTCGCTATCACCTACGAGGAAATGGGGCTGCTGCCGGCCGGTCGGCGGCCGAACTGGTACGACCCGGGCGGGTTCTGGAGCGGCGACGACCTGGACCTCGGCCGGGGCGCGAAGCTCGGCGAGGAGATCGCCGTGGCCGTGCCGCCCGGCACGCCCTGAGCCGGCCACGTTTTCTGCGCCGGCGTTGACCGCCGAGCCGGCTTGCCGTCGCTCACGCTGTGCCGTGTTCGCCGTCGTTCCCAGGCCATCGACCGGAGCTTCGTGTTGCAAGTCCGCTCCGGGAATCCTCGCGGCGCCCGCGCATCCGCCCTATCGATGGGGTCGGCCAGTCAGTTACACCTTTCGGCGAATTGCCGTCCCGACAGCGGTTGCCGGCGGTCGCAGCGTCGGCCTTTGGCGCCGGAACTGTCGGTGGCTCGTGGTTGGCTTGATCCAGGTCGAGGTTCTAGTGGTCTAGCTGGAGGAGGTGCTTGGGATGTATGCAGTCATCGACACCGAGACCACCGGCCTGTCTCCCGGGCACCGGCACCGGGTGATCGAGATCGCGGTCGTGCTGCTGGATGCGCAGGGCCGGGTCGAGGGGGAGTGGGTCACATTACTCAATCCGCAAAGGGATCTGGGCCCGCAGCACATCCATGGCATCCTCACCTCCGACGTGTTGGCCGCGCCTGATTTCGCCGACGTCGCTCGGCACCTGGCCGGGCTGCTCGCCGGCCGGATGGTGGTCGGCCACAATGTCGAGTTCGACCTCGGCTTCCTACGGGCGGAGTTCGCCCGCCTCGGTGTCGCCGTGCCGCTGATCACCGAACGGGCGATGTGCACGATGGCCCTGGCCGGCTATCTCTACCCAGGGGCGCGACGCACGCTCGGCGCCTGCTGCGCTGCTGCGGGGATCTCGCTCGAGGGATGGCACTCCGCCCTTGCGGACACGCGCGCGACCGCGGCGTTGTTCAGCCATTACCTCCGCCAGTTTCCGTCGCCGCCGCCCTGGCAATGGGCGTACGACGAAGTGAGTCGGCTGGGCTGGCCCGAACTACCCGAGGTGGTTCTCACGCCCACTGTTCGGGCGGTTCATGCGGGCGGGCGGCACGGCTGGATGAGTCGGCTGGTCGATCAGCTTCCGCGGGTGCCGCAGCCGCCGCAGGCCGACTCCTACCTTGCCATGCTGGACATGATCCTCACCGACCGCGAGATCAACGCAGCCGAGGCAGATCAACTGGTGCACGTGGCGACCGACCTGGGGCTGACCCGGTCGCAGGTGGACGAGTTGCATCGGCTCTATCTGGACGCCTTGGCCGAGGCGCTCTGGAGTGATGGCGAGGTGAGTGCCGAGGAGCGCGCCGATCTGGACCGGGTCGCCGCGATGCTCGGACACGGAGTAGCAGACGTTGACGACGCCCTGATCAGCGCCAGCTTGGGGCAGTACGTCGTGCCGTCGCGGCCGGGGGCGAACGGGTTTCCTGCTGGCAGCACGATGGTGTTCACCGGTGACATGGTCGAGCCGCGGGAGACCTGGTGGGATCGAGCCGTCGCGGCGGGATTCGTACCACAGGAGGAAGTTCGCCCCGAGACGATCTTCGTGGTCGCCGCGGATGTCGACAGCCTGTCGGTCAAGGCGAGAGCGGCCCGCGAGTACGGGGTACCGATCATCGGCGTCGAAGACTTCCGCCGCCTGCTGAGACTCCCCGAACGCAAAGCCAGCTAGTGTCCCGTGAGGGCGGTCCCTGGACACCGCCAGTGTAAAGGGACTGCCCCTCACGGGACACTGGTCCAACTGCCAGCGGCGCGACCGGCGGCGCCGATAGCAGGTTGTGCAACACGCTATCGGTGCAACCTGCTACCGGGACTCTGCCGGGTCGGCCGGAGCCGGGGGATAGCGCGGGTCGGTAGGGTTTCGGACGTGAATCATGTGGAGCTTGGGCAGCGGATCTTCGGAGCAGCGCATCTGACCGGGGAGTTCGTGCTGCGGTCCGGGATGAGGACGACGGAGTACTTCGACAAGTACCAGTTCGAGGCCGACCCGGTACTGCTGGACGCGATTGCCGAGGCGATGGCGCCGCTGGTGCCTGTCGGGACCGAGGTGCTGGCCGGCCTTGAGATGGGCGGGATTCCGGTGGTGACGGCGCTGGGGCGGCATACCGGCTTGCCTTGCGCGTTCGTGCGGAAAGAGGCGAAGGCCTACGGTACGTGCCGGCTCGCCGAAGGGGCGGAGGTGGCCGGGCGGCGGGTGCTGGTGGTGGAGGACGTCGTCACCAGTGGCGGGCAGATCGTGTTGTCCACCAAGGAATTGCGCGCGCTCGGTGCCGACATTCGTGAGGCGCTGTGCGTGATCGATCGTCAGCAGGGCGGACAGGAAGGGCTTGCGGAAGCAGGGATCAAACTGCTGCCCTTGCTGACTGCCGAGGACCTTCGCGCAGCGGCCTGAGCTGACGTCGTACCCGGGTGAGTGTCCTGGTCGATGTGGGCGGCGATGGCTGCGGTAACTGGGGTGAGGATGTAGCCGGTCAGACCGTCGCCTAGTACGCGGACATGGTCCGGCTGGGTGGTTGCGTAGGCCGCGATGTACGCGCACACCACACCGTCGATGGCGTCCTCGACTCGTTTGAGATCGACCTTCCGGGTGGCGTTGCGAACCGTCGTACGGATGTGCCGCCAGTCAGGGCTGCCTTTCAGCAGCAGGGGCGGGGATGCGTCGGCGAGGCCTTCCAGGCCGTCGATCAGTCGCTGCATCTCGCTGCGGAGGTGCTCGAGGTCTCGTCCCGGTTTCGCCTTGTACTGCAGGACGCGCGGCAGATCGAAGAGCGCGACCAGGGCCGGATGCGGGTAGACCTCCAGAGCTCGGCGCGCAGCCGACGAGTGGGGGTCGACATCGAGGCCGAGCGCATCGGCCAGTCGGAGCGCTCGCGGTCCGTCGGCGAAGCTCGGGTTCGCGGTGTTCGCCGAGTGGCAGTACGCGTGGAAGCGGCCGAAGTACCTCGCCATCAGCCGCTCACAGCCTCGGTTTCCCGACGAGTTCACCACGATCACCGGTGCATCGAAGGCGACCACGCAAGACCCGTCCGTCCAGCGCCGGAGCCAGTCGAGAATCTCGTCGTCGGTGCGTCGGGTGCTGACGTCGAGCAGCAGCCCGGTGTGGTCGATCACCGCCACGCCGGTAGTGCCACGCAGTCCCCACGCAAGGTCTACGCCGATGAAGTTACTCGTCGGCGTGCTCGCGCTCGACCTCGAAGTGCAGAGTCTTACCGGACCTGATCCGTTCGACCGCGGCCACACAGGCGGCTTCGCTCATATGCACCCCGATCTCGCCCAGCTTGTTGCGCAGCACCAAGGCGGCGTCCTCGGCCGAACGGGAACTCGACTCGTTGATCGCCTCGATCGTGGTGGCGGTCAGCTTCTCGCGGATGTCCGGGTGGACCTCGTGGATCTCGTGGGTGATCTTGAATTCCGACATCACAACCTCGGCTCTCATTCGACGGCCTCTGCACTGACGCTGCGACGACCGGACCAGATCTGCTCGTACGCCCGGACAGGAGTGATTCTGACGGGTAGTGGCATCGTTACGCGAGTACCCGCTTCACAAAAGTCTCGAGTCGGCCGCCGAGGCGCTGCACCCGGACCTCGGCGGCGACTGTCTCGCCCTGCGGGGCCTCGGGTTCTCGCAGCCCGCGCAGGTAGAGCGAGCAGGCGAGATCTGCGCAGATGTAGGTGCCGACGGTGTTGCCTGCCCTCCCCGCCGATCCGGCCCGGCGGGCGGCGAAGAGCGCCACATCGGTCACTTGGTGCGCGGTATGGCAGAGGTCGCACAACCCGGTTCCGCGCCGGGGCTTCCCGGACGCTGCCGTGGTCAGCGCGATGCCGAGGAGCCCGGCTCCCCGCGGTACGACGAGGTAGGCGCGGGCCGGCGCCTTCGGATCACGCCAGCCGAGATAGTCGAGGTCGTCCCAGGGCTGGTCGGGGAATCCGCGGGGGAATGACATCGCCTTCACCAGGCTCTTCGACGAGTTGACGAAGGAGCTTCTGATCTCCTCCGCAGCAAGCGGCTCCATCGGTGGACCTCCGAATCTGTCGACGGCTGCCATCCCAACCTCGGACCACCACCGGCCGCAACCGGTTTTTGCCTTGTCAGGAGCCTTCGGCGTAGCCGTGCCACCAGGTCTTGTCCGCGTCGTGGTTGCGTAGATCGACGCCGAAGTCGACCGAGGCCTTCAACCGCAGCAGCAGCGAGACCCAACCGGCTGACGTCGCCTCGTCGGGTTCGCTGTTGCCGCCGGCGGTCAAGGTGAGGTCGGTACCGGTACCCGCGTTGCCCGGGGCGAGCTCGAAGGCGACCAGCCGGCCGAAGTACCGCACGACGTACAACTGGTCCTTGACGGCTTCTTCGATCGGGCTTTCACCGGTCCGGCCGCGGGGCTCGATGAAGTGGATGACGCCGTCCGACTCCTTGGCGGACAGCGCCCAGAAGCGCGACCGGCCGAGCGGCGTACTGAGAGCGCGGTAGACCTCACTAGGCGCCGAGGTGAAGTGGACCTTCCACCGGACTGTGCCCGGCTTCGTCTCGTGCCCGCTGACTTCCCGTGGGCTCATGGGTCTCCTTGGCTGGCGCGGTGCTGCCTCATTCTCCCGTACCGACCGGGCCACCGAGGGTTCGCCGGTGTCATTCGGCCGACGATCCCGGCAACACCCCCCGATCGAGGGACGACGTGCGGGGCCGCGGGCTGGAAGATTGAAAATGAAATCTATACCCCTCTGGAGGCGGATTGACATGACCAGCAAGTACGCCGAGCTGACCGGCGACCACACCATCGACACCGCGCACAGCCGGATCGGCTTCGTCGCCCGCCACGCGATGGTGTCCAAGGTCCGTGGTTCCTTCGACGACTTCGAAGGAACCTTGCACATCGATGGTGAGAATCCGGCGAACTCCTGGGTCCGGGTGACGATCCAGGCGAAGAGCATCGACACCCGCAACGTGCAGCGCGACGACCACCTGCGCAGTAATGACTTCCTCGACATGAACAACTATCCGGAGATCACCTTCGTCTCCACCGCTGTCGAGCCGCTCGGTGACGACAAGTTCAGGGTCACCGGTGACCTCACCCTGCGCGGCGTCACCAGGCCGGTCGCACTCGATGTCGAGTACACCGGTACAGCGACCGACTCGTTCGGCAATGTCCGGGTCGGCTTCGAGGGCTCGGGCCAGATCAACCGGAAGGACTTCGGCGTCAACTGGAACGCCTTGCTCGAGGGCGGCGGCGTGATGGTCAGCGACAAGGTGACGGTGGAGTTCGAGGTCTCCGCGATCAAGAACACCTGACCGGCCCGGCGGGGAACCCCTGCCTACGTAGCAATGTTGTCACGATCCGTAGGCGAATAGCGTCTGGCAGTGGCCCGTCACATTCGGTGCTGGAACAATTGCCAACAGTGTCCGGGCTGGTGGTGTGTCTGGCAAATAGCTTTGCGCTGGCGGCGTCCAGGCGGGCACCTCGCGGCGTTGGAGAAGAAGCCACGACGAACCACCCCGCATCGAGGCTCGTTCTCCGCCTTGCGATGCACCCACCTGGGCGCCAGCACTACAGCTTTGCCAGCAGACACACCACTAGTTCCAGGGGGTCCGCCGATGAGCGACACCAGGCTCCACCGTTTCCTGATTCCCGTGCTCGGGAGGCGACGCCGACGAGTGCCCGACTCGCCCCGGCCCCGTGGCACGTCGCGCGTCGGTCGTCTGGCCGCCCAGTACGACGCCGACGTGGACGATGGATTGCGGCGACTCTGGCCGAAGGCGCGGATCTACTACGACCGCGAGTTCACCCGCGATCGTGCCGACTTCCTCCTGGTGGTGCGAGGCCGTGGGGTGATGATCGAGACCAAGGTGAAGAGTGACCCCGGCCTGTTCCGCGGCTCGACCTTGCCGCCCTTGCTCGACCGGCTCCAACGCGACGGCCGGCGGCTCGTCGTACTGGTGAATCAGGGTGATCCCACCCCTGCGCGTGAGTTGGTCGCGGCCAAGCTCGGCGACAAGGCCCGGGTAGTCGTCTGGCACGGACCGGAGGACGACGCCGAACTGCGCATCGCGGTCGAGGAACTGGTCCGGATCGAGAGCCGGCATGGCTGAACCCTTGGGGCCCTTGGGCAGAACCGACAACGCGAAGAGCCGGGGTCGCCTGCTCCGCGCCGCGAGTAACCCCTCTCTGATGCGCCCACCCTGACCACCGCCCCCGCAGCAGGCCTCCGGTCGAGTTCGGGTGCCCGATAGCAGGTTGTTGCACCGATAGCGCGCTAGAACCTGCGATCGGTGCCAGCAGGCCGCCATCGGTGCAACAACCTGCTATCGACGACCGAACACCCGCGCTCCCGGACGAGGCACCGCGGCTCGGTGTACTGCCGGCGGTCGGCGTACGGGGGACAGGTGGTGCGCGCCCGGATGGAGTACGCCGAGCGGAGGTTCACGCTCAACTGCACTACCCAACGGTCACTACCACCTGCCTGCCCGTGTGCCGACCACCCGGGCGGCGACCGGGCGACCGCTCGTACGCCGACCGCTGGTACGCCGACCGCTTGTGCGGCGACCGGCCGTGCACCGTCGGCTTGTGCGGCGAGTGCTCGTGCGGCGGGTTCGGCGTCGCCGGGTGGGAATTTTTGGTCGGCATCTGCAAACATTTTTCCAGCTGCTGGCGGACTCCTCCGGTCAGCCGCCTGGTTGCTCCGGGGATGTGGCCCGCGGCCGTCCGACGTGTAGCCGGTCTCTCCGGAAGAATCGCTCGGGGATCTCTCGCGGGAAGGGTCCGGGGTCCTCCTCGAAGGTTCACCGTGACGGCGATCCGGATGTCGCGGGCGAACCGGTCAGGTCAGCAATTCTCCGGCTGGGTCCGGCCGCCGTCGACCACCCACTTGCCCTGGAGTTGCTCGACCCGCATCTCGTCCAGCCAGCGGGTCGGCGTCTTCGGGGGGAGTGCGCTCCGGCCCTGGGAATCGACCGTGCGGGCCAGATTCGTGTCGTAGCAGGCGCGCACTATGACGCCGTTGGCGAGCAG
>JAWWOY010000228.1:0-3240 GCA_033851195.1 Kribbellaceae bacterium
GGACCGGGTAGCGGCTGTAGCGCAGCAGGACGTCGATGACCTGCTCGGCGTCGTGACCGGCGGCGCGGGCGTTCCACAGACCGAGCGGCGTCAACCTGTAGGTGTGCACGTGCTCCGGGGCCCGCTCTAGCTCGGCGAACGGCGCGATCGCCTTACGGCAGTCTGTCGCGTCCGGGTGGGCGGTCTCCAGCAGCAGTGTCTTGTCGGACTGAACGATCAACGGTCCGTCGGTCACTGCGGATCTCCTGTCAGCGGGCTGGTCGGCACGAAGGGGCAGCCGACCCTCCATTGTGCCTCGTCCGTCCAAGCGGTCGCGGCTCGATTAGATCAGGTCAGTGTTCGACCAGTTCCGGTCAGTCTTCGACCGGGCGGGCGGCGGCGATCCGGTGCAGCGCGTAGGTGCGCGGCTGGTCGGCCTCCTCGTCGTACGCGGTGAGCCAGCCGTCGGCCACCCGGACCGGTTCGACGATCCGCTCGGAGGCGACGCCGTTGTGGTCCACATACGAGATCCAGGTCCGCAGGTTGTACTCGGCCGCGTTGCCGAGGACGCCGATGGTCTCCGCGGGCGCACTGCTCTCGCCCGCGGTGTGCTCGGCCGGACGCTCGGCAGCGACCCGATCACCGGCGCGGACGCGTTCGATCACGGCCTTGACCTGGTCCTCGGTCAGCTCGAGCCCGCTGTCGACGAAGTCGCGGCTGGTCCTTCGGCGCGGCGGATGACCTCGTCGCGCCGCCGGTGCCGTCACATGCACGACACCGTCGAACGTCTCGGCCAGCGGAGCCAGCCCGGCCTCCCGTAGCCGGCTCAGCACCGCCTCCGGCGCCGAGGGTGACACCAGCACGGTCGGAGCCAGCCGCCGGAACCGGATGCCCGGCAGGTTCGAACTCAGCAGGGTGGTCAGTACCGACTCGTCGTCGCACCGCAAGTACGTCGAAGCCGCGCCAATCCGGAGTACGCCGTGCCGCCGCGCGACATCATCGATCAAGTAGCTGAGCGGCTGGGGAACCGGCGTACGCGAGTGTTCCGTGAGCCACGCGTGCAGCTGGGCGCTGGTCCGCCCTAGGTCGAAAGCCCGGCGTATCGAGTTCTCGCTGAACCGATAGACGCCCCCGCCTCCATGCGACTCGACATCGGCCATCACGGTCAACTCATCCTGTACGACGCGTACTAGCGGCCCGGGAGCAACCGCTGTGAGGTCTGCCTGTAGTAGCACCTCGGTCACAGGGTCGGGCACAAGCGGCTGGATTGCCTGGGCTAGTTCCTCGGTCAGGCCCTCGGGCTCGTCCTCCAGCAGCACCTTGGCGTGCGGGGCCAACGCGCCAAGACCAGTCAGGCCGAGCAGTGCGGCCTCGGCGATGGTCCACTCGACCAGGTCGTCGCGGAACTGGCCGCCTCGGCGCGGCCGATGCCAGGCCACCCAGGTGACTATGGACTCGGCTGCGGCTGCAGTAGTCGGACCGGCCTCGCTCAGAGCCTGCAGGGTGAGCAGCCGCACCTCCGGAGCGAGCAGCCGCTCCAGGTCAGGCGCTAGTGCATTCACCAGGCGATCGCGGGCAGTTGCTGATGCTCCACCGGTATCGCGCCGGCCGATGAGCCCGATCGCGCGCAACCCGATGAACCAGGCCATGACCAGCTGCGCCCACCTGTGTGCGGTGTCCAGCTCCAGCCAGTCGTCGTACGAGGCAGTGGGCAACCAGAGCTCGCTAGTACCCACCTCTACCGCCGCAACCAGCCCAGCGGCGTACGCGAGTTCCAGTACGGCGCCGGCCGTCTGTTCGTCCAGTCCGATCCGCCCGGCGAGGCTGCGAAGCTCTCGCACTCCGATGCCACCGGTACGCAGTGCGGGAGGCGGATCGACACTCAGCTGCTCCAGCGCCCGGTCGACATGCCGAACCAGATCCAGCGCAGCGCCAGCTGCAGCGCGGTTGGCGATAGAGGCAGATACCTGCTTGCCCTCCAACGGAGGCGGCGCTGGCCTAGTAGACGTCAGCACCCGCCCACCCCGCAGGTGCAACCCGATCTGCCGCGGCAGCGCCACCGTGTTGGCATCCTTCGGTACGACGAGCCCGCGCGCGAGCAACTGCTCCACCGGCGTACGCGCGGAGGCGATCGTGACCGGCCGCTCAGCCTTCTCCACCGAACCGGTCGGTGGTCCCCAGGTGAGCTTGGCGAGTACTTCGCGGGCCTCCGGCCCGGCATCCTCGATCAACTGGTCGAGATCGCCGAAGTGGCGCGCCGTGATCGGCCCGAGTCCGGCCGGCGTAGGCCCAAGTAGTTCGTGCACGGCCCGGATCGGCCGCAGGTCTTCCTCATTACCCCAGACCAGCGCGAGTGCCAGGAGCTCGGTCGCTCGCAGCTGAATCACCTCGACCGGTTGGTCGACTCCCTTGGCCAAGGCAGCCAAGTCGACCGGCTCAGGTAAAGCTGACAACGCCTCCAGCAGATCCACCCCGAACTCGTCCAGCCGGTTGATCGCCCTGGCCGCTGACGCATTGGTGGTCGCACGTGCAGCGAGCTGGCCGGTATCGGCCGGGATCGGGGTGGCCAGGTCGGGCCGATGCCGGAGCAGCCGCCCGAGCGCAGCGTCGTCCCAGCTGCGCAGTGCCTCGGCGAGGGTGCGTGGGCGGGTTCGCTCGGTGTTGCTCATCCCTCCAACGGTACGGCCCCGCGCCCCCTCCCCACGACTCGCAGCCCAAACCGGCCTCCTCAAGTGCTCGCTCTCTAACGGCGCAGCCCTCGCAGTGATACCTCCGCAGGCCCATTACGATTGGCTCCAGCGTGCCGTCAATGCGGTTCCTGCGTCGTACTCCAACGGGCGCCGCAACTGCCTGTCGCCGGCGGTCGGTCCTTGTTCGTGCCGCCAGACCAGAACGGCGGCTGTCTCGGTTTCAGTGGCCGCGTCGGAGCCGCTGTGACGGCCTCAGCAATGGGCGCCAGGCACCGACGGACTGGCGGAGGTCGTGCATGCGTTCGGCGATCTAGAAGGGTGGTGGTTCGTCTGGTTCGGGTGCGGTTGGTGGTGTTTGGATGATGGGTCCGCGGGTGGGTGGTTCGGTGGTGTAGCGGTGTCCGGTCGGTGCGGTGAGGGTGACTGATCCGTCGGGGTTGTTGGCTGCTTTCCAGCCCCAGGCTGGGGTGTCTTTGATGATGTGGTGGAACTCGCAGAACGGTGCGAGGTCTCGCAGTGTGGTGGTGCCGGTCTGGGCGAACGGGATGCCGTGGTCGCGGTCGCATTCGCG
>JAWWOY010000274.1:0-5134 GCA_033851195.1 Kribbellaceae bacterium
CGACTGACACCAAGCTTGCCGGGCAGGTTCAGTCGGCCTTCAAGGGCGAGACGCTGCGCGGCCTGCTGCTCAACGCCTACGCATTCGGGAAGATGGGCCAGATCGCGCTCATCGCCGGCATCGCGGCGCTGGCCGCGGCTGCGGCCCTGATGCTGCTCGCGCTGCTCGGGTACGCGCACTTGCGCACCGTCAACGCCGAGGTCGAGGTGATGCCGAAGCTCGGTGCCCACGCTGCGGTCAAGGTGTAGCAACTGTCCGCTCGGAACGAGGAACCGCCGGCCTGCCCCCATGGCCCGGCGGTTCCTCGCGTTCGAGCACCGCCGTACGCCGTTGCGTCCCACCTTCCCGTCCGGCAGATCCGGCGTCCGGCCGAGACCGGGACCAGCCGCTCAGACAGCTCGCAGCGCATCGGTGGGTGGGAGGCGGGCGGCGCGGGCGGCGGGATAGAGGCCGGCCAGTGCGCCGATGGTCAGTGCAGCGGTGAGGCCGGCGATGACACCGGCCGCGGGGATGAGGGGCTGCCAGTGGCGGTTCACGGCGATGGCGTAGGTGATGAGGGCGCCGAGCGTGGTTCCGGTGATGCCGCCGAGGGCGGCAAGGACTAGGGACTCGAGTAGGAACTGGGTGGCGATGTGGCGGCGGGTAGCGCCGAGGGCTCGGCGTAGGCCTATCTCTGTGCGGCGTTCGAGGACGGAGATGACCATGACGTTGGCGATGCCGATGCCGCCGACGAGGAGAGCGACCGCGCCGAGACCGAGCAGGAGGGAGGTGCCCGAATCGGCGACGAGGATGCGGGAGGTGAGAGCGTCGGAGGGACGGCTGACTTCGACGGTATTGGGTTGCGCGGGGTTGACGGCCCGGGCGAGAAGGTCAGCGGTCTCGGCGACGCGCTGGGTACCGGCGCGGAGGTAGATGCGACTAGGGCGGTTGTCGTAGCCGAAGTAGTCGGTGGCGATCGGCATGCCGATGAGGGCGGCCCGGTCGATCTCGGGGGCGAGTTCGAGGGGCTGCAGGATGCCGGTGACGGTGAACCAGTGCCCGCCGAGCCAGATCCGGGTGGCAGGGTCAAGGTGGGCGATACCGAGTTGGGCGGCGGTGTCGTGACCGAGGACGACGGCCGGGTAGTGGCTGGTCGCGGTGGTGAGGAAGACCCCGGCGGCCAGGTGGCCGTCCAGGGTGGTGAGCAAGGTTGGCTCGGTGCTGCGGATGTCCAGTCCGCCGGTGCTTATGGCGGGGATCTTGTCGGTGCGGAAGACGTGCAAGTCCCCGGTGAGTTCGGCAGTTGCCGTGACGCGTTCGACGCCGTCAGTGTGAGCGCTGGTGAGCCGGGCGGTCGCTGGGAGCGGGTATTCGTCGCCGGCTGCGGTCTGTCCAGTGGCGACGGTGAGCAAGTTGGTGCCTAGCCGATCGATCCGGCCGAGCAGTTCGGACTGGCTGGAGCGGGTGATGCCTAGAACGGCGACGATCGCGGCGATGCCGATGGCGATGCCCAGGGTGGACAGGGCGGTGCGCAGCCGCCTGCTCCGCAGGCCAGTGGTGGCCAGCGGCAGGAGGTCGACCGGACGGATGCGTGACTGGAGGGCGGTCATGCGATGCTCGTCCGGGTGTCGGCACTGATCCGGCCGTCATGGATCTCGATCCGCCGGGGACAGGCAGCGGCGACATGCGGGTCGTGCGTGATGATGAGCAAGGTGACCCCGTCGGTGTTCAGGTCGCTGAGCAGGTTGAGGATCTGGTCGCCGGTTCGGCTGTCGAGGTTGCCGGTCGGTTCATCGGCCAGCACGAGAGCGGGACGGCCGACCAGGGCTCGGGCGATGGCGACCCGCTGGCGTTCTCCACCTGACAAGGTGCGGGTGTGGTGGTGGGCGCGGTGTGCCAGGCCGACCCGATCGAGGGCGGCCAGGGCGGCGTCGCGGCGGTGCCGCGGTGGTCGGCCGCGGTAAAGCAGCCCGGTGGCGACGTTGTCGGCGGCGGTGAGGTGGTCCAGCAGGAAGAACTGCTGGAAGACCACGCCGAGAGCGTGCGCGCGCAGGCCCGACAGGTCTTTGTCGGACAGTGTCTCGATGAGATGACCGGCCAGGTGGACGGAGCCGGCGGTGGGACGGTCCAGTCCCGCGGCGAGGTTCAGGAGCGTGGTCTTGCCGGATCCGGAGGGACCGACGACCGCAACCAATTCCCCGGCGCGCACGGTCAGGTCCACACCGCGCAGCGAATCGACCGGCGGCGTCCCGGGATAGGTCTTGACCACGCCCTTGAAGGACAGGACGACGTCGGTCATGAAACCGGCACTTCCACTCGGGCGCCTTCGCGTACGCCGTTGCCGGTCACCTCGACAGTGCCGGCGTCGTCGTCATAGAGCCCGGGCACGACCTGGACGAGCTTGCGGGTGGCGCCGTCGATGACGGCTATCTGGTAACCGCCGCCGGGGCGGGCCAGCAGAGCGGTGACAGGCACAGTCAGCACGCCCTGGCGCCGGGAACTGGTGATGGCTACCTGGACCGGAGCCAGGTCGAGACCGGCGAGGGCGTTGCCGGGTTTGATCAGCTTGATCGTCATGGGGACGGTGGCCGGGCCCCCGCCGGGCGGCCCCCCGTTGGCCTGGGCAGGCGCTGTGGCGACCGTCCCCACCTCGCGGACCCGTCCTTGGAAGCTTCGGGACGTACCGGTGAGGGTGATCTCCACCGGATCGCCCGCATGCACCTGGGACCGCTGGTCGGTCGTCAACGACACCTGTACGACCTGGTCGGTGGAGGTGGCAGCCAGCATCCTGACACCCGGCCCGGCCGACGAGCCCGCGCCGGTGACGACCTGGCTGACGCGGACTTTGCCGGGCAGGAAGACCACCTCGCCAAGGGCCAGCGTGCCGGTACGTGCCGCGGCAGGCAGCCCGCGGGCCTTCTGCCAGTGGCGGATCGCCGCCGCGGTCGCCGCCGAGAAGTGCCGGTCCACGGTCATCGCGCCGCCGGGGTTCATGCCCGTCGCCGCCAGGTTGCGTTCCAGCTCCTTGACGTCGCCGCCGTCGGTCATGCCCGGGGTGAATGCCCGGTAGGCGGGTGTCGATCCGTACAACAGCACCGCCGCAGTAGATCCGACGGTGAACAGACGGGAGCCCCGCCCGAGCACCGCGCCTGCGGGGGTCACGGTGGTGACCACCCCGGGTGGCAGCTGACTGACGATCGAGTACGTACCGTCGAATCCGAGTACGCCGGGCAGCTGAACCCGGGCGACGATGTCACCACGGCTCACGGCCGCCGAGGTCACGGCAACCGACGGCGCCGTCACGCTGTCCGCCGGGTCCCGGCGGGCGATCTCCCACGCGCCCGCGGCAACGAGAATCACGGCGGCGCCTGCAAGCACCACGCCCGCCTTCATGAGAACTGACCGAAGTTCTCGGTTCCAGGGACGTACTGCTCGCACGCGGCCATCGCGGTCCTGACCTGCGGGGAGGTTTTGGGATCCCCGATCGTGGTTCCGCTGACGGGGAACGTGCCGTCGGACTTGGGGTCGGGCCACGCCGGAACGCCGTGCTGGCGAATGCACTGCGCGAGCCGCCGCAACTTCTGGACAACGTCGGCGCCGGGTATGGGGGTGCTGGGTCTCGATGAGTTGTTTATCTCGGCCAGGATCGCCTTGCACTCCGGAACGCTCTCCAGAGCGGCGATCTCAGCCTTCCGGTTAGCGCCTCCGGCTTGACTAGCCGGGAAGGAGACCCTGTCGTGTTCGATCACCGGATCCGGGAATGCAGGGTGACCGTGGTTCCGGGCGCAGTCGGCGAACCGCTTCGCGGCCGCGAGATTCTTCTGAACGCTGTTCTGGGTGGGTGAGGCCGAAGGTTGAGCCGAGCCGCCGGACGAACAGGCGGCCGGGCCGAACGCGATCGCCGCGGCGAGCGCCGCGAGAGCTAGTCTGCGAGTCATACCCCACACGCTCGCCGGTTCCGCCAGCAGCCGCGTCTGCCATCCGGCGGACCCGGATGTACCTCTCACGACAGATACCGCCCGGCTGCGGGACCCATATGCTGCCGCCATGCGAGTCCCCGGACTTTCTATCGGCGTGCGAAGGCTGCTGCTCGACAGCGGCCTTCTGGTGGTGGTGGTCGTTGCGAGCCTGCTGCTAGGCGCCGATGTGCTGCTCCACACGCCGGCGTCACAGTCCCTCTTCAAAGTGTTCGGTTCGGTGCAGGAGTGGCGGCATCAACTCTTGTGGTGGTGGCTGGCCGCGGTGCCCACGGCCGCGGCGGTCTTCGCCCGTCACCGCTTGCCCGCGACCGCAATGGCACTCGCCGCGGCGGGCACGGCCGGTCACCTTCTGACCCCCTCGATGCCGCACCTGCCCATGGACATGGTGACGCTGATCACCCTGCATACGCTGGCCACCAGTGCACGTACCAGGCGCGCATCGCTGACCGCACTCATCGTCGTTCAGGCCGCTCTGTTCGGGGTCGTCCTGGCCGTGGCGATGGGGGCAGTCGGCGCATTGGGCGTGGTCGGCAAGTACACCTTCATCAACCCACCGCCGCTGGTCGGGCCGTCGTTACAACGCAACGTGGTCATGCAGATTGCCTCACAAGCCGCCATACCCGCCCTACTACTGGGCATCGCCTGGGCTGCCGGCGACAACACACGCACCCGTAGAGCCCACCTGGCGACGCTCGAAGCCCGCGCCGCGGACCTGGAACGCGAGCAGGAGCAGCGCACCGCACTCGCGGTAGCAACTGAACGCGGCCGCATCACCAGAGAACTCCACGACGTCGTCGCGCACGGCTTGTCGGTGATGGTCGTGCAAGCCCAGGGGGCAGAGGCCGCGTTGCTCCGCCACCCTGAGCGCAGTCAGGCCGCCCTGACCAATGTCATCAGCACCGGCCGGGCTTCATTGGCCGAAATGCGCCGGCTGCTTGGCCTGGTGCGCTCCGAGCCTGGACCACATCTCGCTCCACAGCCGAGCCTGGCCACGCTCCCACTGCTCATTGAACGGGTCCGGGCCAGTGGCACCCCAGTCACGTTCCACATCTCCGGCGAACCGGCCGCGCTGCCCGCCGGGGTCGAGCTGTCGGCGTACCGGATCATCCAGGAAGCCCTCACCAACACCCTCAAACACGCCACCCCGGGCAGCAACTGCAGCGTGGATCTCGACT
>JAWWOY010000278.1:0-4683 GCA_033851195.1 Kribbellaceae bacterium
CGTCAGGCAGGTCGATCACGCCGCCGACGATGGGCGCGGGGGAGTCGTGACTACCGATGTCGCGGGGGCTGACAAAGCGGGCGGTCCAGTCGGCAGCAGTGAGCAGGCCGGCCTCGACCGTGGCGGGCGCGCTCCAGTCGCTCCAGTCCCCGTCACCATCGCCCTCACCATCGCCGTCACCATCGCCCTCACCATCGCCCTCACCATCGCCCTCACCATGGACCCTCACCCGGACCTGGGCCGCTTCGCGCGCCTCCAGCGGGCCGCCGGGCCATGGCACCAGCACCTGCTCCCCGGACTTCACCACCTGCGATTCCGGGGGAGCGTCACCCCGGACGATCTCGATCTCGTACGCCGACTGCCGGTAGCCCGCGTCGGCGGCCGGGACCTGCCACGACAGACGGGGTGCGGGGGTGCCGATGCCGATTACCGGGCCGTCGTCGGTGCGGTGCTCGAAGCGAAGGGAGACGGGGGCGACAGGACGGGGCATAGCGCTGCACTCCAGACGTCGGTGAAACGATTCATCTGACCAGGCGGCGAAGGGGTGTCGAGGTGTTACGGGTGGGTGGCGGGAAGGTTTCGCCTGCCCATGATCCTGCGACCGGCGCTGGTCAGGGAATAGCCTGCAGTGCACCGGTGGTAGCACAAAGTGCACCTCGGCTCGTATGGTGCGGTATGGCCGAGCCGCCCCCGCCCGTGGAGAACAACCGGAAGCTACTGCACTTCAGCGATGGAGCGGTTGCGTACGCCGGACAGCACGTCCACCAGGACACCCATCCCGTGCACACCCACACCTTCTTCGAGGTGGCCGTGGTGCTCGCGGGTGAGGGTGTGCACCAAAGCCTGGCGGGTCGCCAGCAACTCCGGGTCGGTGACGTGCTCCTGTTGCGCCCGGGGGTGTGGCACGGGTACGAGGAGTGCCGCGACCTCGACCTGTACAACTGCTGCTTCTCGGCCGACCTGATGCAGCGGGAGCTTGCCTGGACGCGGGAGGATCCGCTGCTCGGCTACCTGCTCTGGACCGGGCCGCACTCCGCGCAGCGGCGCGGCATCCTGACCACCCGGCTGGAGCCGCCGGCGTTGTCCGAGTGCCTCGGATATCTCAGTGGTCTGCAGGATCTCGGGGACGCCCCGGTGAACCTCCACCGGGGCGAGATCCTCGGCTGGCTGTCGCTGTTCCTCGGTTGCCTGGCCCGTGCGGTCCTGGATGAAGGTGCTGTCCGCGGCATGGGCCAGACCCATCCGGCCGTGCTGGAAGCCATGCGGATGATGGAGGCCGAGCCCGCCCGCCAGTGGACGCTGTCCGAGCTGGCCTCCGACCTGCACCTGGCGCCCGGCTATCTGGTCCGGCTGTTCAAGTCCACAACCGGCCTGCCGCCGATGGCCTTCCTGTCACGCCACCGCGTCGAGCTGGCCGCTGATCGACTGCTGCACACCGACCAGCCGATCAGCCGGATCGGTGAGTCCGTCGGCTGGCCGGACCAGAACTACTTCGCCCGGCGGTTCAAATCCCACTACGGGCTGAGCGCCTCAACCTATCGCGCTCGCTTCACCCATTCCTGGAAGCTCAGCGCCGGCTGATCAGGGTGGCCAGGCCGTCGAGGGCCCGTCGGCATTACGGCCTAGAGCAGCGGCAGGTTGCCAAGGAACGACTCCCACGAATTCGGCAGCCACCCCGGCACGCCGAGCACCGCGAGGTATAGCCAGATCCCCACCACGACGCAGGCGAGCAGTGCCACCGTGCCGAGGAACTTCAGCCAAGCCGGCTGCCTACCGGTCCAGGCGGTCAGGTCCTTGACCCAGCCCTTGACCCGGTGGAGCAGTCGCTGAGCCCACGCGAACTCGCTCGCCAGCACAGCGAGGCCGGCGATCAACAGCGGGATGCCACCAGGTCCCGGCAGCCAGCCGGTGAGTGGCGCGGCAATGATCAGCAGGCCGCCGACTATCCCCACACCGATCCGGTAGATCAGGTGCTTGCGGGGATGCGCGCGGATCTTCCGCCGCCACTCCCAGCGGTCGTCCTGGGCGGCCAGCGTGTTGTCACGGTCCGTGCGGTCGGGACTGGTCTTCTCGGCCACGCCCAAAGCCTACGCTGTGTTATGAACTGGCGGGTTGACCGAACTCCCAGTGCCACGGCTCTTGTCGGGTGCCGCCCTGACGGGCCCAAGCCGGGTGGACCCAGCCGTAGGCGCCGGCGTGGGCTTCCATCCACTTGTACTCCGTTGTGCCGAAGCTCTGGATGCCGCCGCACAGGTCCACCGCTACACCCCAGCCGTGATTCGACGTACCGGGGAGAGCCGCCAGAGACGGCTTCCGAGCGTACAAATCGACCTGGGACGCGTAGGAGCGGTAGGAGTCGGTGATGCACAGCTTCCGGCCGAACTTGGCCTTGAAGCTGGTCGCCAACCTCTCGTACGCCGTCGCGGCGTCACAGCGGAGCATCTGCCCAGCCGTGATGGAGCAGAGCTTCGAGGCCGGGATCAGGCCGTTGCTGAAGCCGCCCCAGCCGAGGCTGGTGCTGCCGGTGGCCAGGAAGGTCATCGGGTTCACCGGGTCGCCGCCGAGCCGGACCTCGAAGTGCAGGTGTGGCCCCGTCGAGTTGCCTTCGTTGCCGACAGCACCGATCCGCTGGCCGGCAGCCACCTTCGCGCCGTCGGTGATGTCGATCGCACTCAGGTGCGCGTAGAGGGTCTCGAGTCCGTTGCCGTGGTCGATCCGGACCAGGTTGCCCGCCCATGCCGGGTGCTCGATGTGCGCCGTACCGTCGGTGACTGCACGAACCGGCGTACCGATGGCCGCTGGGAAGTCCTGACCGGTGTGGTAGCCAGTGCTCCACAGCGCGCCGGGCTGCCCGAACGGCGTGCCGATCTGGTAGGTGCCTTCGGCCAGCGGCCACACCCAGGCCCCGTTGTCCACGGCGTACGACGTCGTCGTGTTGCCGCAGCGGAAGGCATAAGCCTCGGAGGTGGCGGCGGGTGCGACCTGCCGGCTGGCCGGTGCGCCGAGGGTCGGGCGCAGCGCGGCGTACAGGCTGTCGGGGACCGGGGTCACGATGACGGAGCCCCTGGCCTCGTCAGCGGCGATCATCTCGCCGTCGCCGAGCGCGACGCCGATGTGGTAAAGCCCGACCGTCTCGTTGCCCATCACCAAGAGGTCGCCGGGCTGGATGGAGGCCGTAGAGACCTTCTGGTACTGCGGATAGACCTTGTCGACCCGACGGAGGAGCGTGGTGTACGGCTGCCAAGCGGCCCGGGCGGCGCCGAGGCAGCCGTAACTGTCGGGACCGGTAGCGCCGACACCGTACGGCTTGCCGAGCATGCTGAAAGCAGTGTTCACGGCTCTGATCGTCTCGGCCGGCAGCACTCGCACTGTACGGCCGCCGTCGACCACGGCCGCAGCGCCACGCACCGGCTTACCGCTGCTGTCGGCGAGCGGCTTCAGCCCGGCCGGAAGCTTCGCGGGGTTCCGCAACGTGCTCGCCTTGGGCGCGACCACGCCGGCCGCGGTCAACTCGGCCAGGTAGGTCTTCCAGCGAGACAGCGCGTCCTTGTTGCGGGTCTGCTGCGCCTGCTCGGAGACCTGCGTCGATCCGGTGAGGTCGGCGAGCCGGCCTTGCATGACGGCGGCAGCATCGGCTGCCTTCTGACGAACCTGCTCGCTTAGCGTCTTCGCAGTCGCGGCGGCCTTGTCGGCAGCCGCCCGCTTGGTTGCCGCGTCGGTGACGGCTGTGTTCGCGGCGCCCTCGGCGTCCATCGCTGTGCGGTACTGCGCGACCTGGGTGTCGCCGACCGTCTTGATCGCGGTCTGCCGGTCGGCGATCTCCTGCAGGTTCTCGGCTACCGCGGCGAGTGACCACAGCATCGACTCGGTGCCGATCGTGGTCGGGATCCCCAATTGATACGCCTGTGCACTGAGGACGCCGAGACGGTGGCGCTCGCTCGCGGCCTTGGCCTTCGCGGCGACTGCGTTGCGCTCGGCGAGGTCCGCGGCGGCGTCAGCCTGCTGGTTGGCCTTCAGTGCGTTCGTGTAGGCGATGGTGGCTTTCGCGAAGTCAGCCTGCAGCGAGGCGGCCTCCGCCTGCAATTGTTCGAGGGAGCGGCTCACGTCGGTCACGGAGGCGGGCGGCGGTTCCGACGGGTCGGCGTACGCAGGCAGCGCAACCGCCAGCAGGATTACACCCAGCGAGGTCACCCGGAGGCGCCGCCGCCCCCGGGCGGACCCTCGTCGTGCGTCCGCGATCAACATGTGGCCCCCCACTGTGAATCCCTCACATGCGGCTGTGGCTTCCTCTGCGCCCCCGCAAGGCACCCACAGTAACCGTCAGACCGCCAGAACGAAAGGCTATGTCACGGTCGGTGACGAATCTCGCCCTCAGTGGTGCGCGCTCGGTCGCGGTGCGCAACGCGACGTCGGTTGAAGAGGACAACCAGCCGGTCAGGGATGAGGAGGCACCCTCTATTGTTCCTCGCATGGCCTCGCACTTTGACGTTGTTGTCCTCGGCGCCGGTCCAGGTGGGTATGTCGCGGCGATCCGCGCCGCCCAGCTCGGACTCAAGACCGCCATCATCGAGAAGAAGTACTGGGGCGGTGTCTGCCTGAACGTGGGCTGCATCCCCTCCAAGGCGCTGCTGCGCAACGCCGAACTGGCGCACATCTTCCGCGCGGAGGCCAAGACCTTCGGCA
>JAWWOY010000305.1:0-2945 GCA_033851195.1 Kribbellaceae bacterium
TCCCGGCTGCGCGCTGGTCAGCCTCCGTTACCCAAGCTGAGTAATGACGCATCGTCGTGGCTCCACCGCTGCCGTGTCCGAGGCGACCTGCAACCTTGCGAATGTCCAATCCGGCTGCGAGCAGTTCGGTGGCGTTGTACGTGCGCAGCTTGTGGATCGAAGTTTCGATCCCGAGCCGCGTCGCGAGTCTGCCGTACCGCTGTGTGACCGAGTCGGGCTTCAAGTGGTCCCGGCCTGCCGGGTCGCGAGAGAACACGAATGCGTCGCCGGCGAGCTTGATGCCGAAGGCCCGGACGCGCAGGACACAGCGCTCCCGGTGCTCGGACAAGATCAGAACGGTATCGGGGTCCAGAACGATGCGGCGGTCGCCCTCGTTCTTGGTGTCCTTCTCCCACGTCGCCTTGCCGCACTGCCCGATCGCTCGCTGGACATGGAGGACGCCGTTGGCGAGGTCGACGTGGCGCCAGCGAGTGCCGCAGAGGTCGCCGCGACGGTTCCCGGTCACCATCGTGAGCCAGATGAGCGTGCCCCAGTCGGGGTCTTTCCACGCCTCGGCAACGATGCTCGCGGCCTCATCCACCGACGGAGGCCGAGGATTCGTTTTCGGCGCCGACGGCAGCTCGGCGAAGTCGATGGGGTTGACCGACACCCACTTCAGGCGAACCGCCCGCCGGAAGGCTCCGCTGAGGATTTGGTGGATGTAGAGGATGCTCGGCTCCTTCAGCGGCTTGCAGACGTGCGGCCTACAGCGCTCGTCGCAGTCGTGCTGTTGAGTCGTGCAGTGCTGGACCTGGGGTCGACCGTTGCAATGGTCGCGGCACCGTCGCAGCTCCGAGTAGAAGGAGTCAGTGACGCGGGCGTCGACAGCGCGCACCTTCTGCCGACCGATGCAAGGAATGATGTGCTTCTCTGCCTGGCTGCGGTAGCTCTTGCGGGCCTTGTATCCAAGCTTCGCGTCGCCGAGGTGCTGATCGATCAGTTGTTTCACTGTCGCATCCGTGCGCGGATGGCGCTGGGCACGTACTTGGGCGATGAACTCCGCCTTGACCCGCTCGACCTCCCTCTTCTGGTCCGGGCCGGGTGGGACGGTCTCGCGTAGATACCTGGCAGTGTTCGTGACCGGATCTATCCCGCGTAGACACGCACTCGGATGGACCCCGACGGCAGCGACTCATTGTTGCCGGGCTGGCGCTTCTTCTTGCCATCACCCTTAGCCATGCCGCACATGTTAAGCACCTTCGCGCCACGAACCATGCCACGCGACTAGAAACGACGAAACCCCGGGCGAGGAAACTGGCCTCTGACCTGGGGTTCTTGTGGAGCCGCCTGTCGGAATCGAACCGACGACCTTCTCATTACGAGGAAGACTTTCAGTGTTGCATACGCCCTCTACCAGCGTCTTTGCTGACACGGCCGCACGCACCACGCGCCGATTCCACCATGGGTTTCCAGGATTTCGCACCACGTCCGGCACCACGCGGGTCACCATCTCTCCAGTAGCTCTGGCAAGTCGGCTCTTGCCGGGCCATCGCGGTTCGCCGGTTGCCTGGAGCCACCACTGGGTCTGGGTTCGGCGGACATCTCAACACCAGTGAACTGAGCGAGGACAGGCACGCCCCGCCGGCCACGGTCGGCCGCACGATCGCCTTGACCAACTGGAGCCTCTACGCACTGCCGCAGCGCAACCTCGAAGGGATGCCCGCGCACGAACTGGCGCACCACTTGGCCCTGCCGCAGAGGGTCTCGCTGCTCGGCCAGGGCAGCCAGCTCGGCCTCAAATGGCTCGCAGGTCGGGCTGTCGGGGCAGAATCACCGTGTGAAGAAACCGCGGCAGAACCCCAGTCATCGCTTTACAAGTTCGACGCGCCACCCAGACTGAGCTGTCTCCAGCGTGACAGGCTGACCGAATAGCTGTCATGACTGCCATTTATGGCATGTTCCGACTCCCCTTCATTGACAGAATCCGCCGATCGGCGCTCGTAAGCACCAACTGACAGGGTCCGCGGGTAATCTGTCTCGAACGTCCTGGCCGCCACATGTACCGCCTGTCCGTGGCGATCTGGTACCCCGTCGCCCCGCGCAGCCCGGCTAATTCTCTCCGATGCGCCGCATCGCGCCGTCAGTAAGATCGCCTAATGTCCATCTTCCGCACGCCGCAAGTCATTCTCTTCAGCGATGACCTCCCGCGGGCCGTTGCCTTCTACTCGCGGCTGGGGTTCACCGAGACCTTCCGGGTGCCCACCGACGGCGAGCCAATTCACGTCGACCTCGCCCTCGATGGGTACAAGATTGGCATCGCCTCAGGCGCCTCCACCCGCGATGACCACGGCCTAGACCCCGTTACCGAAGGCCAGCGCGCAGCGGTCATCCTCTGGACTGACGACACTGCTTCAGCCTATGACGATCTCCTCACGAGCGGAGCCCCTGCTCTGGCGTCCCCGCACGTATGGCTCGGTCGTCTGCTGATCGCGTGGACCGCTGATCCTGACGGCAACCCGATCCAGATCGTCCAGTCCCTGTGACGGCTTCTTGCTGATGCCACAAACCTCGGCGCTGAATCGCCCTGGGCGCACAACAAGCCGAGCGATGCGCTCGACAGAACGCACACTTCTGCCGCGATCCGCGCCGTCATGCCGATCGGCTCGCCGGTGCCGGCCACCCGCGCCGCGAGGGTCTCGGCCTTCTGAGGTCACGATTGACGAAGGTGACCGCGGCAGAACCCACGAGGGCCAATCAGCTGAGCTGACGTGCAGGCTGGACCGCCCGTCCGCCGGGTGGATAGATCTGGTGAGTTGCCACGCTGCCGCCGGACGGGCGAAGAGTCTGAGCCGAGGTAGGCGCGAGGTCGTTGGCGTGATGCCGGGCATGTGTCGACGATGTCAGGCGGTTTTGTGGCGGGCTCCGCCCTCGAGGTGGATCGTCTCTCCCGAGATGAAGCCCGCGTG
>JAWWOY010000307.1:0-2703 GCA_033851195.1 Kribbellaceae bacterium
CACGTCGATGATCGCCTCGTCGCCCATCGACAAAGCCCGCATCCCGGCATCGACGTATGCGCGCGCCGCCTCCTCGCTCGCCGACAGTACCGCCGGCGACCAGCCGTAGGTGCGGGCCTCGGCGAGCCAGCGATTGATCGCACCGGGCCACGCGGCCGGGTCTCCGAGGGGATCCCCGCTGGCCAGGCTGACGCCGTTGACCACCCGGTAGGCGATGGCAGCGTCGTTGTTCGGCGAGAACACCACGGCCTTGTCGCGCCGGGTGGCGAAGTAGCCGAGCGAGTCGCGTTCGCCGTACTGGAGAAGTAGTCGGCGGACCTGCAGTTCCTCGATCTGACTCAGATAGCGGACCCGGCGGACGGATCGCAGGAAGATGGCGAAGGCGATCACCAGTGAGGCGGCGGAGATCGCGCCGACGGTCAGGCCGACCCAGCCATGCCCGTCGTGGCCGGTTTCCAACCGTCTCCCGCTCTGCCCCAAGGCGGCGAAGATTGCCCAGCCGATCTTCTCCCGCTGACCGACCAGGTTGTGCGGGAACACCTGGGTGAGCGTGATGCTGACCGCGCTGGAGATCAGCAGGCCGACGGCCATCGCCCCGATCGCCAGCCGTCGGGTGCCGGGCGCCAACCGGGCAGGGAAGGCTCCACGCACCTTCCATAGCAACACGATCAAGGTGACGGTCACGATTACCTGGGCGATGCCGAGCTCGAGATCCTGCATCGAGGTGGGGCCGAACCTGGCGAGCAGTTCGGCGTCCTCGGGGTAGGACAGCCGGACTGCGGTGAGGGCCACGACTCCCAAGCCGGCTACCAGCCAGAGGATCTCGAAGACCCACAGCACCCACAGCAACGCTGCGCGCTTGCCGCGCAGCAGGGCGCTGCCGATCACGGCCAGATAGACCGCCGAGAAGACGGTGTGACCAGCGGGGATACCGAGGAACTGGATGGCGACGTCGATCTTCCGCACCAGGTTGGGAAGCACCACGTGCAAGGGGATCGCGAGGAAGGACCAGACCGCGGCTAGGACCACCGCCCGAGCGACCCAGCCGGCTACGCGCTGCTGCCAGCGCGGGATGACCTGTTCCGACGACACGTGGTGATCATCCCACTCTGGCGAATCCGACCGGGATCCGCCGGGTGGCGAATGAGTCGTTCAGGCGGGGGTGGTGAGCGCGGGGGTGGGGAGTTTGCGTTGCCAGACCTCGTCGAGGGCCATTCGCATCGCGCCGGTGACCACTGCGTCCTCGGCTAGTGCGGAGAGCTCCAGCTTCGGGTGGTTGAGCGTCAGCAGCCGCAGCTGGTCCGCGATCGCGTCCAGTAGTACGGCGCCGGCGCGAGCCACACCGCCGCCGATCACGACAGCGGTCGGGTCCAGAACGAGCACGGCCGGAGCCAGGGCACGGGCGAAGTCGCGCGCGACCTGCTGTACGACAGCCTGAGCGACCGGATCCCGGTCGGCTGCCGCGGCGAACACGTCAGCTGTATCGAGCTGGTCCCGCCCGAGTTCGGCCAGCCGGGATTCCGGGTGATCCAGGATGGCCTGGCGACCGAGCGCAGCGATGGCCTCGGAGCCGACCGCTCGCTCCAGCGGGCCGCGGCTGTCCTCGGGGTTGATCACGTCGTCCGGACCAGTCGCGATGAAGCCGATCTCACCCGCGGCACCCGTGCCCCGGTGTAGCCGGCCGTCGATCACGATGCCGGCGCCGAGCCGCTCGCCCCACTGGACCGCGAGCAGCGTGCCGGTGCCACCACGGGCCGCGGCGATCGCCAGCGCGGCCAGGTTGGCGTCGTTGTCCAGCATCACCGGGCAGTCGAGGAGGCTGCGGACGTGCTTGATGAGGTCGACCGCCGACCAGCCGGGCACGCTCGGCACCAGTTGGACCCGGCCGGCGTGCTCGTCCACGATGCCCGGGCTGGCCGCGACAGCCGCGGCGATGTCCTCTGCCGGGACCTCGGCCTCGGCGAGTGCCTCGGCTATCACTTCGCTGATCACGCCGAGCAGTTCCTGGGCGGACCAGCCCGGGCCGGAGCGTCGTACCAGGGAGAGCTTGCGGCCGGCCAGGTCGGAGACGCCGACGGTGACGCGGTGTGGGCCGACGTCCAAGCCGAGCACCGGCGCCGCGCGGCCGCGCAGCGAAACCCGGATGGCAGGCCGGCCGAGCGAGCGGTCGGCCGAGTCCGGCCCGTGCTGCTGCAGCCAGCCGGCGTCCAGCAGTTCGTCGACGGCCTGTGCCACGGTCGGTCTGGCCAGGCCGGTGCGTTCGACCAGCTCAGCCACCCGTAACGGCGCGGGCGCTGATCGTCGCACCGCGTCCAGTACCGCCGCGACGTTGATCCGCCGCAGCATCGTCGTACCGCCGCCGCCGACCGTTCCCTTGCCCATGTCCGACCCCTTGCCTGCCACTCGCCCATCTTATATATAAAGCAAGCGTTCATAAATTAACGTGCGGGTTGGCGTGCCGCCGACAGGACGCTGCGGCGGAGGCGACGTCCATGAGTTGACAACCATCATTCACCGAGGCCCCCGCTGCCCAGCGCACCACCCGGCTACTGCTGCGGTCCTATGGTGGACAGGAGACCGACTGCCAACCAGGAAGGCCAGGCCGATGTTGCGGGAGCAGGAAGTCATCAAGGGATGTCCGACCGAGCTCTTGATCGGAGGCGAGTGGCGCGCGGCCGAAGGTGGCAAGACGCTCGGCGTCGA
>JAWWOY010000316.1:0-5684 GCA_033851195.1 Kribbellaceae bacterium
TTGCCGACGGCACCATCTGGAAGAACCTGGTGACCGAGGAGGTCTCGAAGGTCGCCGAGACGCTGGCCGAGTTCCGCGGCCGGTACAAGTACAACCTGCTGGACGGCAACATCCGGGACCTGTACGCCGAGGTGCCGATCATCAGCCAGTGGGACGATCACGAGACGCACAACAACTGGTACCCGGGCCAGATCCTGACCGACGCGCGGTACACCGAGAAGCGCATCGACGTACTGGCCGCAAGGGCGCGCAAGGCGTTTGAGGAGTACATGCCGATCGTGCACAGCGACGGCCAGGACCGGATCTACCGCAAGGTGAGCTACGGCCCGTTGCTGGACGTCTTCTGCCTGGACATGCGGACCTACCGCGGCGCCAACCCGAAGCCCGACGTGACCGGGCCGGTCGCGATGCTCGGCGCCGAGCAGGCCGCCTGGCTCGTGGACGAGGTCGCCAAGTCGAAGGCGACCTGGAAGGTCATCGCCAGCGACATGCCGCTCGGCCTGCTGGTCCCGGACGGCACCGAGATCGAAGCGGTCGCCAACGGCCTCGCCGGAGCGCCGGGCGGCCGCGAGCACGAGATCGCCTGGGTGCTGAGCCAGTTCAAGCGGCGCCAGGTGCGCAACACGATCTGGCTGACAGCCGACGTGCACTACTGCGCGGCCCACCACTACGACCCGTCGCGGGCGGCGTACACGGACTTCGACCCGTTCTGGGAGATCGTCGCCGGGCCGGTCAACGCGGGCACCTTCGGTCCGAACCAGCTCGACCCGACCTTCGGCCCCAAGGTCGAGTTCGTCAAGGCGGCGGACTTCCCGAACCAGCCGCCGAGCGGTGGCAACCAGTTCTTCGGCCACGTCGCGATCGACCCGCGCAGCGAGGTCTTCACCGCGTCCCTGCGCAACCTCTACGGCGAGGTTCTCTGGCGCAAGGACCTGAACCCGGACGGGCGACACTGACCAACCTGGTGAGCGCCCCACCCACCGAGCCTGACGCCCAGCGCGGGATGCCGCCTGCTGACGGCTTGGTGAGTGGGGCGCGTTCGCTAAGTTGAGTGCCATGTTGAATGCCGTGTTGATGCCATGACCGCCGCCGAGTATCCCGAGAGTCGCCGCGACGACACCGTCGACGTGCTGCATGGCCGTGAGATCGCCGATCCCTACCGCTGGCTGGAGGACGCCGACTCCGCCGAGACCAAAGACTGGGTACGCCGCCAGAACGAGGCGACCGAGGCGCGGCTGAGCAGCCTCCCCGCCCGGGACTGGTTCCAGCGCACGATGACCGCGATCCTGCGAAGGCCGCGAGCCGGTGTTCCGTCGCAGAAGGCCGGCTGGTTCTTTGCCGGCCGCAACGACGGCACCCAGGCGCAGGACGTCGTGTACGTCGCAGACTCCCTGCAGGGGCTGCTCGAGGGCGGCCGGGTCATCATCGACCCGAACAAGTTGTCCGAGGACGGCACTGACTCGCTCGGCACCTTCACCGTCAGCAGCGACGGCCGCTACTTCGCCTACGGCATCAACGAGAGCGGCAGTGACTGGACCACCTTCCGGCTGCTCGACGTGGCCACCGGCGCTGAATTCGACGACGTGGTCACCGAGGCCAAGTTCTGCGAGGCCACCTGGCTGCCGGACTCGTCGTCGTACCTGTATGTGCACTTCCCGGCCAGCGGCAGGAGCGAGGGCACCGAGACGAAAGCATTGAGCG
Organism: Kribbellaceae bacterium; assembly: GCA_033851195.1. Classification (GTDB taxonomy): domain Bacteria; phylum Actinomycetota; class Actinomycetes; order Propionibacteriales; family Kribbellaceae; genus Kribbella. Next base: position 1,702 of record JAWWOY010000316.1, read on the forward strand.
GTGGTCAGCTCAAGGTGCACCGGATCGGTACGCCGCAGGCCGAGGACGAGCTGATCCTGGACTTCCCGGAGAACGACCAGCTGATAATGACGCCCGAGGTGTCGCACGACGACCGTTACGTGGTCGTGCACATCACGGAGGGAACGGACTACCGCAGCCGCCTCTGGCTCTATCCGATCGAGACCGTTGACGGCCGCAGCGCTCTCGGCGAGCCGAGGCGAGTGATCGACGAGCCAACGGACGACACCGCCTTCATCAGGACGGACGGCGACCGCCTGATCCTGCAGACCGACCAGGACGCGCCGCGGGGTCGACTGGTCAGCTGCGACCAGGATGGGAACTTCACCGAGCTGGTCGGCGAGGGAGTAGGCACTCTGCAGGCAGCCAGGGCCGCCGGCGAAGGGCTGCTGACGCTCTCACTGGTCGACGCCCAGCCGGTGGTCGAGCTGCACAGCCTCGACGGCACCGACACCCGGCGAGTCCCGGTGCCCGGTGGTGGCGTGGTCGGTCTCAACGCCAAGCCGGATCACGACGAGATCTTCATCGGCCTCTCGTCGGTCACCGACCCCACCATCTCGTACCTCATCAGCGCGGCCACGGGTGAGCTCCGGGCTTTGCCGGAACTGATTCCCGCCGGCGACGCCTTCAGCGCGCCTGAGATCGCGGTGACCCGCAGGACCGCGCCGGGCCGGGAGGTGCCGTACTTCCTGATCAGCCGGGCGGATCTGGACTTCGAGCAGCCGCGACCCACCCTGATGTACGGGTACGGCGGGTTCAAGATCCCGGTCCTGCCGGACTACAGGCCCGGCTGGCCGGCCTGGCTCGCGGCCGGTGGGGTGTTGGTGATCACCAACCTGCGCGGCGGTGGTGAGTACGGCAGCGACTGGCACGACGAAGGCCGCCTGAAGAACAAGCAGAACGTGTTCGACGACTTCATCGCGGTGGCCGAGCACCTGCAGAAGACCAAGGTGACAACGCCGCAGCAGTTGGCGATCCACGGTCGCAGCAACGGCGGTCTACTGGTCGGTGCGGTGATGACGCAGCGGCCGGACCTCTTCGCCGTGGCTCTGCCCGGAGTGGGCGTGATGGACATGCTGCGGTTCCACAAGTTCACCGTGGGAGCGTTCTGGGCCTCCGATTATGGTCTACCCGACGACCCGGACCAGTTCGAGGACCTGCTGGCCTACTCGCCGCTGCACAACCTGCGCCCGGGTACGGCGTACCCGGCGACGCTGGTCGTGACGGGCGACCACGACGACCGGGTGGTGCCGCTGCACAGCCACAAGTTCATGGCTACGCTCCAGCACGCGCAGGCGGGGGAGCAGCCGGTGCTGACCCGGATCGAGGTCAATACCGGCCACGGCTTCGGTAAGCCCGCGGCCATGGTTGCCTCGGAATGGGCGGACCTGTTGGCGTTTGCCGCTCACCACACCGGCCTGCAGCCGGACCGCGAGTAGCGGTGGTTCACCAGATCTGGGGAGCGATGAGGTCGCGCGGGTCCTCGGTGGGCTGACAGCCTTCGGAGGTGTCCTCGTACGTCGACCGTGTGCCGGTGCTCGCCAAGGTGCGCACCGCGTCCACCAGACGGTCCACGTGCTCGCGGTTCGTCCCGAGACCGAGGCTGGCGCGGACCGCCGTGCCGTGCTCGGGGGAGTCGGCGAGCAGGCGGCCCACCAACGGGTGGGCGCAGAACTTGCCGTCGCGGACACCAATCCCGTACTCCGCCGACAGCGCCGCGGACACCACCGTCGAGCTCAGCCCGTCGACCGTGAAGCAGACCGTGCCGACCCGATCTGCCTCCGCACTGAACAGCGAGTACGTCGTCACGCCCGGGATCTGGGCAAGGCCGGTCCGGAGCCGGGCGAGCAGGCTGCGCTCGTGCTGCTCGATCGCTTCGCGGTGCTTGGCGATCGCTGCGCAGGCCGCCGCGAGGGCGATCGCGCCGATGACGTTGGGGGAGCCGCCTTCGTGCCGTGCGGGACCTTCGTTCCACAGAGTGGCTTCCGTGGACACAGCAGCGGTCGCGCCACCGCCGTACAGGTAGGGATCGGCAGCGTTGAGCCAATCGGCCCGGCCGATCAGCGCGCCGGCGCCATACGGGGCATAGAGCTTGTGGCCGGAGAGCGCAACCCAATCGACGTCGAGGTCAGCGATGTCGATGACCCGGTGCGGCGCGAGCTGTGCTGCGTCCAGGCACACTCGAGCTCCGTGGGCTTTGGCGACCGCGCTGATCTCGGCGATCGGGAAGATCTCGCCGGTGACGTTCGAGGCGCCCGTCACGACGACCAGTCGGGGTCCTTCCGGCACGGTGCGCAGAGCGTCGGCCACCGCCGTGACAGCCGCAGCCGACGTTGACGGCGCGGGTAGCCGGACGGTGCGCTCGGCCGGCCAGGGGAGCAGTGCGGCGTGGTGCTCGGACTCGAACACGATCACGGTCGCGTCGGCGGGCACGGACCGCGCCAGCAGGTTCAGGGCGTCGGTGGTCTGCCGGGTGAAGATCACCTGGTCGTCCTCGCGCGCTCCGACGAAGCCGTGTACCTCGGCGCGGGCCCGCTCGTACCACTGGGTGGTGATCCGCGAGGCGTACCCATTACCGCGATGCACCGACGCGTACGACGGCAGCGCGGCCTCGACGGCGGCTCGCACAGACTCCAGACAGGGCGCGCTGGCCCCGTGATCGAAGTTCGCGTAGTCCGTCACCCGGCCGTCAGCCAGCGGCACCAACAGATCGGCCCCGACAGTGGTGGGGATGCTGCTGGGCGTCAGCCGGGCGACAGTAGGTCGCGCGGCAATGCTGTGGCTGGGCTCGAGGATAGAAAGAATCGACATGGCATGCTCCCGGTGTTCCACGCTTGCCGTCCGGTTTTCCGAACGGCCGGGTCCTCACCCGGGGCACCCCACCGCGGAGGAGGGTTGCCGGCCAGCAAGCCGGGGCTTCGCGCTGGCACTCATGACCTGCCGTCGAAGGTAGCCAACGGGGTGGTCGATGCGCCAACCGTGATCTCATAAAATGAGATGAGGCGACATATCGTGAGATAGGGCCAGACTGGCAGGGACTGGCTGGGTAAGGACTGGCTAGGCAGGGACTGGCGGATCCGCCGCCGGTCAACCCCGGCTGAGCGGTTCGTCCCGCGGTTGTCGGCACCCGGCGTACCGGCTGGGCGTCACCGTCCCGGAGGTGGGTGCGATGTGGTGGAGCAAGCCGAAATGTCCGGTCCGGGCGGAGGAGCAGGCCTGGATCGAGGAGTCGCTCGACTGGTTCGTTGCCGAGTTCGGCGAGGACGCGCTGAAACGTCCGGTGGTGGTGCCGCAGACCTCGTTCTTCCCGGCCGGCTACATCGGATCCGAGCAGGATGTGCGGGCGGTCTTCGTCAGCGTCTGTGCCCGCATGGAGGTTCCGCCCGACCGGGTCGTGCTCGAGATCGAGGCGCAGGATGCGGAGGCGGAATCGCTGCTGGAGCGCCTCCCGATCAGCCACCAGTCGAAAGAAGCGGCCGGCCACTGGCGGAAGCGTGACGGGGCGACCGTCATCAACGTGCAGTTGGACCAGGCGCGCGACCCGATCGCACTGGTCGCGACCATCGCGCACGAACTCGGCCACGAACGCCTGCTCGGTGAAGGGCGGATCGATCCGGAACGGCGAGATGGCGAGCCGTTGACGGATCTGTTCACGGTCTTCTTCGGGATGGGCATCTTCTCGGCCAATGCGGCCTTCGAGTTCCGGCTGTCACACCAGGGCTATCGGACCAGCAAGCTCGGCTACCTGACCGAGCCGATGTTCGGCTATGCACTGGCTCGCTACAGCTGGCTCCGGGGCGAGACCTCGCCCGCGTGGGCCGAGCACCTCGACACCAATCCCCGGACCTATCTGAAGCAGGGGCTGAGGTATCTACAACTAGTCGGCTGAGCCAGTCTTCAAGACATCGTCTGCGGACGGCACAGAGCCTGGCGGGTTCCCGGAGCATCGGCCGTAATTCAGTTCG
>JAWWOY010000318.1:0-2956 GCA_033851195.1 Kribbellaceae bacterium
CCTTGGTGATGTTGCCGGCGATCGGCTTGTAGCCGGTGCCGTCGTTCACCTCGACGTAGGCGTAGTCACACGCGTCCGGACCGCAGTCCTCGATGTCCCAGTTGGCCTGGAAGGTGAGGCTTGCGACCCCCGCCGGCAGTGTGACCTGCCGGTTCATGGTGTGAGTGAACTGGTCGCCCGAGCCGCTCCACCAGGATTTGCTGCCGGCCGCCGGTGGCACCAGCGGAGTGACGACCTGTTTCTTCGGCAGGGTGACGACCATGGACTGGGCCTTGGCCGAGTTGTACTCGTGCGGGCCGAGGTCGACGGTCCGGTTCTGGCCGGCCGCGACGATCTCGTAGTCCAGCCAGCCGAGCTGCAGCTTGTCCCAGGCGTTCAGGTCGGCCGCGCGCTCGCCGATGCCGCCGTCGGTGGGTGCGCCGACCCGGCTCTGCGCCATCAGGGTCCACCAGTTGACGCCGTTCTCGACGGCTGCGCCGGAGGTGTCGTATTCGTCGGGCAGACCCAGGTCGTGCCCGTACTCGTGGACGAAGACGCTGACGCCGCCGTTCTCGGGCTGGATCGTGTAGTCGCCGACGTACAGGCCGGTGTCGCCCAGCTGGGCACCGCCGGCCGGGTTGTTGGCGGGCCCGCCGGCCGTGCCGACGTACCAGCGGTGCGACCAGATGGCGTCCTCACCCTGCTGCGGGTCACCGTCGGCCTGGTCGCCGCCGGCGTGCACGATCTGGAAGTGGTCCAGGTAGCCGTCGGGCTCGTTGAAGTTGCCGTCACCGTCGTAGTCGTAGCGGTCCCACTGGTCGAACGTCTTCAGGTCGGCGGTGATCTGCTCCTTGGTGCGGCCGGCCGCCTTCTGGTCCGCCACCCACTGGTTGACGGCGTCCTGGACCAGCGCCCAGGTGTTGCTGCAGACGCTGCCGCCGCAGGGGTACCCGTTGGACCGGCCGTAGCGGGCCTCGTTGTACTTCACCTTGACCCAGTCGGTGACCTCGCCGTCCACGCTGTAGCGGCCCGAGGACTGCTTCTCGTAGTAGTTCTTCACCGAGTTGACGGTCGCGCCGGTGCCGAAGTAAAGCTGCTGGTAGTGCGCCTGGTCGTAGTTCGGCTGCCAGACGGTGGAGTTGTCCACCGCCCGGTTCGGCTGCGGGATCGCGTTGTTCAGCGGTCCCTCGAACGTCGCCGGGCCGGGGACCGCCGGAGCGGTGTCCTGGTCGGGGTAGTTCGGGTGCCGGTCGTTGCCGAATTCGGCCAGGACGACGAAGATCCGGTCGGTCTTCTCCCGGGCCAACTCGACGTACTGGTCGACCTTGCCCTGGGCGTTCTTCTGGCCCTTGGCGCCGGCGGCCTTGGTACCGATCTTCATCACCGTGCTGGCGCCGCGCTGCTCCACCGTGCCGGTGCCGTTCATCAGCTTCGTCAGGGCTTCCTGACGGAGCTCGCGGCGCTTGTCCTCCAGCGGGCTTGGCAGTTCGTCGGGTGTCGACACTTCAGCGGCCGCGGGCGCCGACCCGGTCGCCTCCCGCGGCGGTGCGGCACTACCAGCTGAGGCGAAACTCAGGCCGATGGTCGCCGCCAGGGCCAGGCTGAACAGCCCGGCAGATACTTTGCGCACGATTCCCTCCCTGCTCGTCAAGGTCCACTGCGGATGATGACGCGGCGTGACCGGCGCGCTCCCCCGAGCGATTACTTTTGCGCGACAGTACGGGCAAAATCAACCTTGTTGAAGGGTTTCGTCAGAAATTGACCCGCGACAGCGGGGAATCACTCGCTTACGCACCGAGGCTGCAATGAGTAAGACCACTCAGTTCACTGGAGTACGACGACGCAGAGTGCCGGGCCGGAGTTGTTGCAGACTGTCCGGCATGGAGGCAGTTCAGCGCGTCCGGAGCGCCGGTGAGACGACGGATCTGCTGCTGCCGTTGTGGCGTGCGCTGGTGGTCTTCCGGGCAGTCACCTGGGGCTTCGCCTGTTTCGGGGTCTGGACCAGGTGGGACGGCATCCACCGGCACTGGGGCGCGGTCGTCCTGCTGGCGGTGATGGGCATCTGGACCGTCGTGGTCTCGATCGGGTACAGCCGCCACTGGGGTCGCCGGAACACCCGGCTGGCGGTGGCGGACCTGGGGATCACCGTCGCGTGCATGTTCGGGACCGTCCTCGCCCAGCCGCTGCTCGACATCCGGGCTGGAGCCTCGGTACTCACCTCAGTCTGGGTAGCCGGGCCGGTGATAGCGATGGCTGTCTCCCGCGGCCGGGACGGCGGAATCATCGGCGCCGTGACCGTCAGCCTGGCTTTGCTGGCCTTGCGCGGGACGGAGAACGTGTCGAAACTGCTCGACAGCATCCAGATGTTGCTGGTTGCCGGACTGGTCGTCGGGTACGCCGCAACCACCACGCGCCGCGCCAACGCGAGACTCCGCGAGGCGATCGCTGCCGAGAGCGCCGCGGCTGAGCGGCTCCGCCTCGGCCGGTCGATCCACGACGGCGTACTGCAGGTTCTCGCCCAGGTCCAACGACGCGGTACGGCGATCGGTGGCGAGGCGACTGAGCTTGCAGCGATGGCGGCCGAGCAGGAGGTGGCTCTGCGCACGCTGATGGCGACTCGGCCGGCCGGTGGTGACGAGGGCCAGCTGGACCTGTGTGCCTTGTTGTTGCCGCTGGCCACGACCAGCGTCGACGTCGTCGTACCAGCGGGGAAGGTGTTGTTGCCGGCAGCCACGGCATCGGAGTTGGTTGCCGCAGTCAAGGAAGCCCTGAGCAATGTCAAGAAGCACGCAGGATCCGGCGCCCGGGCCTGGGTGGTCGTCGAGGACCTCAGCGGCGAGGTGCTGCTATCCGTCCGCGACGATGGAGCCGGTACGACGCCCGAGCGGCTGGAGCAGGCGCGGTCCGACGGGCACCTGGGCGTCAGCCAGTCCATCCGCGGCCGGATCGCGGATCTCGGTGGCGGCGTCACTGTCCG
>JAWWOY010000368.1:0-2944 GCA_033851195.1 Kribbellaceae bacterium
GCGAAGTCGGCCCACATCCGCTCGACCTCGGTGACGTGTTTGATCAGGCCGCCGACTGTCAGCGCGCTGACTGTACTGCGGGTGTTTGCCTGCTCGTCGGAGAGGCCTTCCGCGGTGTGGCGCAGGAGGTAGCGGTGCTTGGTGAGGAAGTCGAGGATGTCGGCGCGTTCACCGGTCACGTTCTGCTCGTTCGTTGTCATGTACTGAGCCTAAGGCAGCATAGAGGCCCGTTTATGACCTCTATTACGAGCCGATTGGACGCTATGGCGAACACGAGTTCGCGCACACTCCGACACCTGCCCCTGCTGCAAACCCACCGGTACCGGCCCGGAGCGGAACTGGCGGAACGGCTCGCACCCCCCGTCGTCCCGGCCACCGGTCCTTCCGGAACTCAGGCCATCCGGTATACCGGATGGCCGCTGACCGGGACGACGCGGCGGACTTTTGGGAGAAGGCTGGGAAGCTCCACCAGGCCCGGTCGGGAACCCACTCACCCCGAGCCGGGGCAGAGAAGAGGACGGACATTGAGCGGCAGGCAGCCCTGCAGGGCGGACTCCCTCGACCGAACCCCGGCCGGGGCGGTCCGTGCGCTCTCCGACGACGACCTCATCTATCCGCGCAGAGTGCGCACCTTGCGGGGCTGGCTGCGCGACAGCGCCGACCGGTTGGCCGGTGCCGACCCGGGTCTCAACCAGCTGCGGACGGCGCTGCTGGCGGTGCTGAGCATCACCGCGGGCGTGGGCCTGGCCTATTTGTTCGTCCAGCTGACCGGTGCGCTGCAACTGCCGGCCGGCAGCGCCCCGGAACCGTCGCTGTCGGCGGCCGATCACGAGCTGCTCATCGTCTCGATGCTGCTCGCCGGGATGGTCGCGCTGCAGGCTGCCTTCGTCGTCCAGGAACGCACCGCGCGCGGTCAGCTGGTGTTCTCGCTGTTCCTGCCCGTCCCGATGATGATCGCGCTGGTCGTGGGTCTGCTGCTCGGGCCGTACCGGGTGCCGTCCCTGGCCTACCTCGTCGTGGCGATGGCCGTGGGGGTGTACCTGCGCCGCTTCGCCCCGCGGGGGTTCGGCACCGGGATGGTCCTCTTCTTCGGCGCCTTCCTGGGGTTCTTCCTGCACAGCGTGCTCACCCTGCGCGACGTCGGCTGGGTGGCCGCCTGCCTGTGGATCGGGGTGCTCGCGTCGCTGCTCGTGCGGTTCGCCCTGTTCCGCCCGGCGCCGGAGCGCACCCTGGCACGGATGCGCCGGACGCACGAGGCGCGCGCCCGGCGGCTGATCGTCCTGAGCGCCGGCGTGCTCGCCGCCGCCGACGAGCCGCACGTCCGGGTGCTGGAGGAGCGCATCCGCCGCCAGTTGGTCCGGCTCAACGAGACCACGCTCATGATCGAGGCCCAGCTCGCCGAGACCCGGACGGCGTCGGTCGAGGCACAGCGGCTCTTCGACGCCGAGCTGGCTCTGTCCAACTCCGCCGGCTTCGCTACGGCACTGGCCGCGGGCGACGCGACGTCCGCCGTCCGCCGTCCGGCGGCCGCCGCGCTGTCCGCACTGCTGGAGGACCCGCCTACGGTGTCGCGCGCGGTCGCGGCCCTGCGGGCGGTGCCGTGCGGCGAGCTCCACACCTCCGTGCTGGTGTCCCGGCTGGCCGCCTCCGTCGAGTTCTACGCCGAGGCCCACGCCCGCCTGGGCCGGCCGGTCCGCGCGGAGGAGGCCGAGGCTGTCGGCGGCACCTTCACCCCGACCGTGGAGCTGCAGAACGGCTGGCTGCCCGGCTCCGTGCCGATCAGCACGGAAGCCTCGACCACGCGGGGACGCGGCCTGCTCGATCGCGTTCCGATGCCGCCGTACATCCGCACCACGATCCAGATCACCGTCGCCGGCACGCTGGCCGTCGTGGTCGGGGACGCGCTGTCCGGGACGCGGCTGTACTTCGCGGTGCTGGCAACGTTCCTGTCCTTCATGATGGCCACCAACTCCGGTGAGCAGGCGCGCCGCGCCCTGTTCCGGACGGGCGGTACCGCGATCGGCATCGTGGTGGGCGATGTGCTCGTCCACGTCACCGGCGGCCACGTCTGGTCGTCCCTGGCCATCGTGCTGGTGGCGATGTTCTTCGGGATCTACCTGATCCGGCTGAACTACATGTTCATGGTCGTCGCGATCACCGTGACCATCTCGCAGCTGTACGTGCAGTTCGACGAGTTCAGCTGGCAGCTGCTGCTGCTCCGGCTGGCCGAGACGGCGATCGGCTCCGCCGCAGTCGTGGTCACGGTGCTGTTCATCCTGCCGCTGCATCCGCAGCGGGTGCTCACCACGGGGCTGCTGCTCTGGGTGACCGCCCTGCGCCGGCTGCTCGACGCGGTGTTCGGCCGGTTCGACGGGGAGCACGAGCCGCTGCGGCCGCTGATCCGCGCGGTCGACGCCGCCTACGCCGGGCTGGTCGCCACCGCCGCGCCGCTTCGTTGGGCGACCTTCGGCCGCCGGTCCAGCCAGCTCACTGAGGTGCTGGCGGTCACTTCGGCCGCCCGCCAGTACGCGCGCTCCCTGGCGGCCCTGGTCGAGCGGGCCGAGTCCGACGGGGAGGTGCTGCCGTGGGCCGACGACGCACCGCTGCGCCCTGCGGCCGAGCAGCTGCGGACGTCGGTCGACGCGATCGCGCGCCGCCTCGACACCGGAGAGAACGGCCGCTACGTGCGGTCCGCCGCCCTCGTCGCACCCTCTCTCGACGGCCTCCGCCGGCAGCCCTCACGGTTCGCATTCGCGCTGAAGGATCTCATCCTGCTGGACTGCGCCCTGGCGCTGCTGGCCACCGCCCTGGAGATGCAGGTCGGCGACAACGACATCGCCGGGCCTGCAGGAGACGCCAGCGATCCGAGTGACCGCCCGTCCGCGCCCTCGTCGACGTGTGGAGGGTCGAGGTAGTGGAGGGTGCGGCTGCGCTCGTGGGTGGC
>JAWWOY010000428.1:0-2982 GCA_033851195.1 Kribbellaceae bacterium
TCGCGGCGGTCGGCGGTGCCGGTGCCGGCGATGCGCTCCAGGAGGAGGGCGACCGCGTTCTCGGCGAGCCACTCCTTGTCGGGGGAGATCGTGGTGAGGGAGGGCGAGTGGTAGCGGCCGTCCTCGATGTCGTCGAAGCCCACCACCGCTACGTCACCTGGGACCGATAGACCCGCATCGGCCAAAGTCCGGAGCGCGCCGAGGGCAAGCAGATCGTTGAAGCAGAACACGGCGTCCGGAGGATCGGGCACTTCCAGCAGTTCCCGCATCGAGGCAGCACCGTCGTCGCGGTGATAGCCGGTGCCGGCGAGCTCCAGCGACGGGTCGCGCGGGATACCCGCGGCCTCCAGGGCTTTGCGGTACCCCTTGCGGCGGACTGCTCCGGTGCCTGCGCCGCCTCCGACGCCGATGGCCGCGACCCGGCGGCGACCGAGTGAGATCAGGTGCGTGGTCGCGTCGTATGCGGCCTGGACCGAGTCGACGGCGACGCGGTCGAGGTTGCCGCCCGCATGCCGTTCGCCCAGCAGGACTAGGGGTTTGGTCGTGTCGACGAGCCCGATCTTGGCCGGCGCCGTGGTGATCGGCGAGAAGATGATGCCGTCGATCAACTGGCCGCGCATACCGTTCAGCACCAGCTTCTCAGCCGCCGGCTCGCCCTCGGTCTGGTCGATCAGCACGGTGATGCCACGCTTCTTCGCCGCTCGGCTGATCGCCGCACCAAGCTCCGCGAAGTACGGCGAGGCCATCTCCGGGATCGCCAGCGCGATGAAGTCCGACCGGCCCTTCCGCAGCGAGCGCGCGCTCACATTGGGCGTGTACTCCAGTTCGGCGATCGCCGCCTCGACCCTGGTCCGGGTCTTGGAGGTGATGTGCGGGTAATCGTTGATGACGTTGGACACCGTCTTCACCGAGACACCGGCCAGAGCCGCCACATCGCTCAGCCTGGTCACCATCGAGGCTCCCTCCACCCGTCCTGGCTGAGTGTGCCACGCTCGCCACCACCGAGCCCCGGACACAAGACAGCGTTGTCCCCTTTACAGCCCATGTCAAGCGTTGTAGAACTTCAGGTTAATCGTTGTAAACCGCTTTCCTGGAGGAGCTCAGGTGCCTGTCGCACGCCTGATCGTCGACCCTGCGTTCGCCATCGGCGCGCTGGACCGGCGCCTGTTCGGCTCGTTCGTCGAGCACATGGGCCGCTGTGTCTACACCGGTATCTACGAGCCGGACCACGCCGGCGCCGACGAGTTCGGGTTCCGCACCGACGTGCTCGAACTGGTTCGCGAGCTAGGTGTCACCGCGGTCCGCTACCCCGGCGGCAACTTCGTCTCCAACTACAACTGGGAGGACGGCGTCGGCCCGAAGGAGCAGCGCCCGCGCAAGTTGGACCTGGCCTGGCGGGCGATCGAGCCGAACCTGTTCGGCACCGACGAGTTCATCGCCTGGTCCCGCAAGGCCGGCGTCCAGCCGCTCTGGGCCGTCAACCTCGGGACCCGCGGTATCACCGAGGCCGTCGAGTTGCTGGAGTACTGCAACCTGCCGGCCGGCACAGCATTCCCCGACCGCCGCGTCGCCAACGGCCACGTCGAGCCGCACGACATCCGGGTCTGGTGCCTTGGCAACGAGATGGATGGCCCGTGGCAGATCGGCCACAAGACCGCCGAGGAGTATGCGCGCCTGGCCGAGGAGACCGCGAACGCGATGCGCCGGGTCGATCCGAGCCTGGAACTGGTCGCGTGCGGCTCGAGCAACCGGCACATGCCGACCTTCGGCGACTGGGAGCGCACCGTACTGGAGCGCACCTACGACTTGGTCGACCACATCTCGTTGCACGCTTACTACGAGCCCGTCAACGACGACCGGGCCAGCTTTCTAGCCGCCGCCGAGGACATGGACCGCTTCATCAATTCGGTGATCGCCACCGCGGACCACGTCGCGGCACTCAAGCGGAGCGACAAGCGAATCACCCTGTCCTTCGACGAGTGGAACGTCTGGTACCAGCAGAACTTCCCCGGCGAGCTCGGCCTCGACGTACGCGAGGTCAGTCCGTTGATCGAGGACACCTACACCGTCGACGACGCAGTAGTGGTCGGCAGCCTGCTGATCACGCTGCTCCGGCATGCCGACCGGGTGAAGATCGCTTGCCTGGCGCAACTGGTGAACGTGATCGGCCCGATCCGGACCGAGCCCGGCGGCCGCGCCTGGCGGCAGACGATCTTCCATCCCTTCGCCCTCACCGCGCAGTACGCCGGCAGCCGGGTGCTGCGGACCGAGATCGCCGGGCCGGAGGTAGATACCGCCGCCTACGGGCGGATCCCCGCGCTCTGGAGTACCGCGACGTACGACGACGAGACCGGCGAGGTGGCGCTCTTCGTGGTGAATCGCAGCGAGACCGACGAGGTCGACCTGGAGGTCCCCCTGCATTCCTTGGGACCGATCCGGCTGATCGAGCATCTGGGCCTGTACGACGACGACCGGACCGCGGTGAACACCGCCGACGACCCCGATCGGGTGGTCCCCAAGCCGGTCGACGGGACCGGCATCGACAACGGCATCTGCACCGCCGCGTTGCCTCCTGCTTCGTGGCACCTGATCAGGCTCTCCCCTGGAGGTGCACGGTGAACACGCGCTAGCTCATCGACGGTGTCGCCCCCAGCGGCATCAAGGCTGAATCACACTTTTGGAGAGGAACCCGCCCGTGCCTCCGAGAAGACTCCTTGCCGCAGTACTTGCGGTGGCCGCGGTAATAGCCGGTACCACGGCTGCCGCCGCTGCACCTGGTCCTGCCGTGACTACGAACAACGCGATCTCATCATCCTTCGCCGACACTTTCGCCGACCCGTCGATCATCCAGGGCCGGGACGGCTACTGGTACGCCTACGCCACCTCGGACCCACTCGTCGCCAATGGGCCGTTCGGCCTGATGCACATGGCCCGGACCAAGGACTTCGGCTCCTGGGAGTACCTCGGCACAGTGTTCAGCGA
>JAWWOY010000458.1:0-4402 GCA_033851195.1 Kribbellaceae bacterium
TTGCTAACCGTCCTGGCAGTCAGCCCCAGTCCAACCCGGTCACGAGCGGTTCCGGCGCCAATGGGCCAGGCAGCACTGGACCAACTGGCAATGGACACGGCGGCAATGGAACTGGCCCGACTGGGAGTAGTAGCTACGGACCCGCAGCCAACGGTCACGGGCCCAACGGGCCTCTGAGCAATGGAGCACCGGGCGACGGTGCACCTGGTAACGGCGCACTGGGCAACGGCGCACCGGGCAACGGCACACAAGGCAGCGGCGCACCGGGCAACGGCCCCAACGGCCCCGCCGGTCCGGCCGCGTCCCACTCCAGCAACGGCCTCATGCCGCCCGGCCAGGCGACCCATGGTTCTAGCTCGAACGGAGCCGCCTCCAACGGCTGGAGCACCGGTCCTGTCTCCAACGGCCGGACCCCCGCCGGGCCCCAATCTGATGGACCGCAGTCCAACGGAATGGGAGCGGCCGGCTCCGCCGCGAACAGCTCCACCGCGACCGGCCCGACCCCCAACGGCCCGACCCCCAACGGGCCAACCCCGAACGGCCCGACCCCCAACGAGCCAACCCCGAACGGGCCGAGCTCGAACGGACCCGCGCCAAGCACCGCACCGTCGGGCGGTTCTCCTTCGGGCGCCGCTCCAACAGACAGCTCCCGCTCGACCAGGCCGCCGGATTCGCTTACCGGTGGACCGCTCAGCGCGACCCACTACCCAGCCAGCCAGTTTCCGTCGGACCCTTCCGCCGAGTACGGCAGTAGCTCGCTCGTCAGCGACGGCCGCGACTCCAGCAGCCGACCAAGTAACGACAGGCAGCCTGGCGGCCACCGTCGACCCGGCTCCCCCGATCCCAACGAGCCCAGCCTGGTTGAAGCCCACGCCAGCGAGTCCACCCGCCACGAGCCGGACCCCGGCCACCAGACCGGCACCCACGTCGCTCGCTCCCACCGCGCCGGACCACCCCCGCAACCAGCCACAACCCCGACCGCGAACAGCGCCAACACCGCCACCCCAGGCAGCGCCAGTAGCGCCAGCAGCGCCAGCAGCGCCAGCAGCGGGGACGGTACGAGCAACGCCGGCAACGCGAGCAACTCCTCTGCAGCCGCCTCCTCGGTACCAGCGAATTCGTCCGGCAGCGCAACACCGTCCAGTCCGAAGCGGCCACGCCGGTACCGGGTCCACCACCTGCGGGAGATGAAGGACCGCGGCGAGAAGTGGGCCATGCTGACCGCGTACGACCAGTACACCGCCGAGATCTTCGACGCGGCCGGCATCCCGGTCCTGTTGGTCGGCGACTCCGCTGCGAACAACGTCTACGGCTATGAGTCGACCCTTCGCGTCACCGTCGACGAACTGATCCCGCTGGCCCGTGCAGTCGCGGGCGCCGTCGAGCACGCCCTCGTGGTCGCGGACCTGCCGTTCGGCTCGTACCAGGGCTCGGCCGAGCAGGCGTTCCACACCGCCGTCCGTTTCATGAAGGAGGCCGGCGTCCATGCAGTGAAGCTCGAGGGCGGCCGGAGCGTCGTACCGGCGGTGGAGAAGTTGGTCCAGGCAGGTATCCCCGTGATGGCCCACATCGGCTTCACGCCGCAGAGCGAACACAGCATCGGCGGATACCGGGTCCAGGGCCGCGGCGAGCAGGCCGCCACCCTGATCGACGACGCAGTAGCGCTTGCCGAGGCCGGTGCGTTCTCGGTGGTGCTGGAGATGGTCCCCGGTGACGTCGCCGCCGAGATCACCAAACGGATCCCGGTACCCACCATCGGCATCGGCGCCGGTCGCGACACCGATGCCCAGGTCCTGGTCTGGCAGGACATGGCCGGCCTCCGGTCCGGACCGATGCCCCGCTTCGTCAAGCAGTACGCCGACCTGCGCGGCATCCTCACCGGTGCCGCCGCGACCTTCGCCGCAGAAGTGGCCTCAGGCGCCTTCCCCGCCGACGAACACACCTTCTGACCCCACACCCGTGATCAGCACCCTGTTCTTCGATGGTGACCAGACCCTCTGGGACTTCGACAAACTGATGCGTCGGGTGCTGCGGCAGACACTGGCCGAGTTGAGGCGGCAGCCGGCTGGCAGGGGATCTGGCTGAACCGCGAGTCCATCCCCTGCCCCGACCTCCACACACCTGATGCCGAGATCGCCAGCCTGGTCGAACTTCCGGAGACACTAGCCAAAGCCCGCTAGGGGTACCGAACGACAGGCAGTACCCGCTGTACGCCGTACGCCCGGGAGCGAATCGCGCTCACGCCTAGCACCCGGTGGCCACTACTACCTGTCGTTCCGTACGCCGCGTACGCCAGACGGTGGATCTGCCGGCTCCGAGTGGGCGGACCTCCTCGCCTTCGCTGCCCACCACACCGGTCTGACACCACTAGATCCAGGGCAGCGCCGATCGCTCGGACCAGTACTCGTCGCGCTGCTGGACGAACTCCGCCAAAGGCCCGAGGGCGTCTGCTTCGACGTACGCCAGGTTGCTTTCGAGTTGCTCCGCCGTGGTCGCGCCACTCAGGACGACGTCCGCCCAGGGCTGGGCGGCAGCGGCGCCGATCGCCAGCGAGTCCGGATTCACCCTGCGCGCTGCGGCGTACTCATTGAACGGGGTCTCGCCTGCTCGTGATGTGAGGCGCCCATTGGCGACTGCCTCCTTGATGACGACCATCCAGCCGGCTTCGTGCGCTTGCGCGAGGACCGGCCCCACGGACGGTTCGAGAACGTTCCAGGTCGCCTGCACCACACTGAACGGTCCCCCCAGCGCAATCGCCTCCTGAAGGGTCTCGACCTGTCGCGGACCGCTGGTCGAGAGCCCCACTCGCACCCCCTGATCCGCGAGACTGCCGAGCCGATCGAGCAAGGCCTGGTCGGACAAGGCCGGACTGTCCGAGGTCAGACTGTGGACCAGGTAGAGGTCGGGCGGTCCACCGAGCGCTTGCATCGTCTCCGGCCACTGCCGTTCGAACGTGGCCAGCGAGTGGTCCTTGACCTCGTGCGTAGCCGCATCGTGACGCCAGTCGGCGACATACGTGTAGCCCCACTTGGAGCCGACGGTCAGCTCCAGCCGGCGTTCGGGGTGCGTCGCCAGCCACTCGCCGAGGAACTGCTCGGCCAGTCCGTACGACCGGGCCGCGTCGAAATACCGGACACCGGCTTGCCAGGCCTGGTCGAGCAACTCGTGCGTTCGCAGCCGGAGGTCGTCGACGGAGCGTCCCGGCGTCAGATCCTGGTCATGCCCGAGGTTGATGTAGCCGGGGCGCCCGACCGCTGCCAGGCCGAAGCCGATTTCGCAAGTCATGCGGGGATGATCTCACCGGTCGACCGGGGGCTGGTCCAGAGAGTGTGAGACGCGCCGCATAGCCAGCCGCCGTACTGGATCGTTCGACTAGCGTTCCTGATTGTGACCGACCCCCGCCTGCCACCGCCCGGCACCGTCGTCCGGCGTACGACGGCCCGTGTCCTGCCTGTCCGCCCGGACGGCAGGGTGTTGCTGCTGCACGGCTGGGACCCGCTGCGGCCGGCCACGCCGTACTGGTTCACCATCGGCGGGGCGGTCGAAGCCGGCGAGACTGTCGCCCAGGCGGGCAGCCGGGAGTTGCGCGAGGAGGTCGGTATCGAACTGGCCGCGCACCTGCTGGGAGACCCGGTGGCGACGAACACGATCGAGTTCGAGTGGGGCGGGTGCCCGATCATCCAGCACCAGACCTTCTTCGCGGTCGGGGTGGACACGGTCGAGGTGAGCTTCGCCAACCAGGAGCAGCTTGAACTGGAGACGATCAGCGACCACGGCTGGTGGCACCCGGACGACCTGGAGGCGACCGGCCAGGCCGCGCACGTCACCATTCCGGGTCTGCTGCGCCGGGCGGTCGCGGCGCTCAGCGGGCGCGGGCCTGCTTGAGGATCGGCTTCGGGATCTTCTTCTCGACGACGTAATGGCGGCGGTCCAGCCGTTCGGCACAACCGCAGTCAGCGAGCCGCTTCAGGACGACCGGGCACTTCTTGCACCTCGGCTGGTCCTTGCAGCATTTCTTCTTCGCGGTCATGGTCGACACTCGACGAGTGTAGGTGAGGCTGCCCTTACTATCTAGTCCGGCTATCCAGTCCGGGCAACGCAGCCATCGACAGTGTGGTGCGTCACTCTGTCCCGAGTTGAGCGGTCAGCACACCTCGCGCATCCACCAGTGACGGCCCGTACCAGGTCAGGTACCGACCGGAGACACAGACCGACGGTCCCTCGAACGCCTCGGGTCCGTCCGCCGGGGAGAACGCATACGGCTCGTCCGGCAGCACCACCACGTCGTACGCCGGCAACCTACCGAGGTCGATCCGCGGATAGCGGTCCGGAGAGTCTGCGAGCACGTTGTCCACGCCGAGCCGGCCGAGCAGATCACCGGCGAACGTGTCCCTCCCCAACG